>JAAYFA010000403.1 GCA_012728445.1 Clostridiales bacterium
CCGTTATCGTCGGCGAAGTTCTGGGGGAGGCAATCCTCGGCAAACGGCTGAACTTTCTTGCGCGGTTGATATTTGTTGTGCTGGGCGGCGTTGTCTATTACTTAGTGATCGGCCTCGTCTTGTGGCTAAAGATGCCAACCAATATGCTCAAAGCCTTAACAGCCCTGATTGTGGCCATATTCCTTGCTGTACCTTATCTCAAAGCAAAATCAAAAGACTCTTTCGCTCGTGCGGGGAAAAGGGGGGTAAACAAAAATGCTAAAGCTTAATAACGTTCATAAAACCTTTAACCTCGGCACGATAAATGAGAAAAAAGCCCTCTGCGGCATTGACCTTGTTTTGAATGAAGGCGATTTTGTCACGGTGATTGGCGGTAACGGCGCCGGCAAATCCACCATGCTCAATGCGATTGCCGGCACTTGGCCCGTAAACGAAGGCTCTATTACTATAAACGGTGTTGACGTGACCGCAATGCCGGAGCATAAGCGCGCACCATATATTGGGCGTGTTTTCCAAGACCCCATGATGGGTACCGCCGCGAGTATGGGCATTGATGAAAACTTGGCCTTGGCTTTTCGCCGTGGCGACAGGCGCACCCTACACTGGGGCGTCACCAAAGCGGAACGCAAGCGCTATTACGAAGAACTAAAAAAATTGGGTTTGGGTTTGGAAGAACGCATGACGGTTAAGGTAGGCCTCCTCTCCGGCGGTCAACGGCAAGCGCTTACACTTTTAATGGCGACACTCAGAAAGCCGAGACTGTTGCTGCTGGATGAACACACAGCAGCACTCGATCCCGCAACCGCCGCAAAGGTCTTGGAACTATCCGACCAAGTGGTGGCGGAGCACAATCTAACAACGATGATGATCACCCACACCATGACGGAAGCTATCCGCAACGGTAACCGCCTCCTAATGATGAATGCCGGCAAAATCATTCTCGATATATCCGGGCCGGAAAAAATGGCGCTCAAAAAGGCAGAATTGATTGAGAAGTTTGCCGAGGTTGCCGGTGAGCAAGAGGAAACGGACTCGATGCTGTTGTCATAAAACCGCTTGAAGATTTTTCGCGGGAAAGGGAATAGCAATGACCGATATTAATAAAGAACCGGATCCCCACGCAGAGACATTTGAACTGGATGGCGCAGGGATTATTTATGCCGTAAACAATAAAAAAACCTGGAACAGAGTCATCCGATTTGCGGCAATTATGAAAGAAAACATTCAGCCTGAAATTCTTGCCCGGGCGATATCGGATGTGCAAAAACGATTCCCTACCTTTTTCCTTCAGCTGGATCAAGACCTTTTCAATTATAGTCTCAGAACCGTAACAGATACGGATATTTTGAATAAGGAAAACGAATACCCTTGCGGACATATAGAAGCCGGCAGCGGCAATCGACCAATGTTTCGTGTAAAGTATTTTAAAAACAGGCTTTCACTTGAAACCTTCCATATTCTCTCCGACGGCGGCGGAACGATGGTTTTTTTTCGAACGCTTATCGCAAGATATTTGGAATTACAGGGCTTTGAAGTTGAAAAAACCGATGGCGTAATGGACTTAAACACTACGCCGACAGACGCCGAAACCGAAGATTCCTATAAAAAAGTCACCTGTGAGGAGACAAAAAAAATAAGCCGTTCGGAACCTTTCGCTTATCAGTACAGACAGCCCAAAAAGGAAAACTATTTTATGCTGACGCACGGCTTCTTCCGTGTTGACGACATAAAGCAGATTACCAAGGCCAAAGGTGTCACCGTAACGGAATACTTGGCGGCTCTTTACACTTGGGCGCTATATGAAAACATGCTGCCTGCAAACAATAAAAAGCCCATCAAGCTTTCAGTGCCTGTGGACCTGCGCAATATTTTTGGCTCAACTTCGCTGCGCAGTTTTTCCTTGTATGTAAACACCTGCACCTACCCCAAAGAAAACTTGTCTTTGGACGAAATGCTTACTGAAATCACCGCTCAGCTGAGGGAAGGCTTGAAGAAAGAAAAACTTGCCGTAAGAGTGGTGGGGAATACCACCGTGCAAAACACTCGGGCATTTCGTTCCATTCCGCTGTTTTTTAAGAAGGCAATTTTAAAGTTGGGCTATAAACTTTTTGGCGAGAAAACGATGACAAGTGCCTTTACGAATCTTGGAATCGTAAAAATTCCACCGAGCATGGCGGACCACGTTGACCATTTTGACTGTGTTGCCGCAGGCACATTAAATATCTATATAAATTGCGCAATAGCGACCTGTAACGGCGTAATTGATACAATTTTTTCATCAAGAAGCGAATCCAAAGATGTTCAGCGGACATTTTTTACTTTTCTTGCAAAACAAGGGGTCCGGGTCCAAGTACAAAGCAATGTAAAACAAAAAGCTGTTGATTCGACCGCGATGCTGCGTTGTGACAGCTGTAACATCGAGTTTACAGACAACCATCTGTGCTGCCCACTTTGTGGGGGCAAGGTCTTTAGCCCGGGTGCAGAGTCGCTTTGCGTAACGGCACCTTATCCGGAACTGTATTAAAATTTTATAAAAAAGCAGAAAAATGACCGCATGGAGGCTAAAAACATCAGCATCCATGCGGTTTATTTTGAACCAAGAGAAAGGGTTGTGCTTGTTCAACAGGCTTTATTTCAGCAACGAAGTGAGCTGCTTGAATTTCTTTTTTGTATAGGGGTGGTATCTTATTTTAAGGTCAAACCGGTTGCTCTTCTTAATAATGCTTTTATAGTGCGTAAAGGTGTCAAATGAATATTTACCGTGATAACTGCCCATGCCGCTTTCGCCTACACCGCCAAAACCCAACTGGTGTGTGGCTGCGTGAATAATCGTATCATTGATACAGCCACCACCAAATGAAGTGCGCGATAAAACCATATTTTGGACATCTGCGTCGTCTGAAAAAACATACAGTGCGAGTGGTTTAGGTTGTGCGTTAATAGCGGCGATAACCTCCTCCAAATTCGAATAGGTTAAGACCGGTAAGATTGGGCCAAAGATTTCTTCCCCCATCACTTTTGAATGCCATGTGATGTTATTCAGTATGGTCGGTTCAATAAAGCGCTTTGCGGGGTCGTTGTTGCCGCCAAACAAAATATCTTCTCAATCAATAAGGCCAAGCAATCGGTTGAAGTGTTTATCATTAATAATAACGGGTAAGTCGGAATAATCGGCGTTTGGGAAAAACTCGGTGATAGCTTGTTTTAGATATCCTATAAACTCGTCTTTGACAGCTTCATGCACATAAAGATAATCCGGCGCAACACAAGTTTGCCCGGCGTTCAGGTATTTACCAAAGGCAATCCTTCTCGCCGACACTTTAAGGTTGGCCGCTTTGTCGACGATCGTCGGGCTTTTTCCACCGAGTTCCAAACTTACCGGTGTAAGGTGTTGCGCGGCTTTTTCCATAACAAGCTTGCCGACATTGACGCTGCCCGTAAAGAAGATATAGTCAAACTTCTCTTCTAGAAGTTCGGTATTCTGCGACCTGCCGCCTTCCACAACCGTAATATACTCCGGCGGAAAAAGTTCAGCAATCAGTTCAGCAATCACACGACTAGTCTCGGGCGTATACGCTGAGGGCTTAACGACGGCACAATTTCCTGCTGCAATGGCTCCTGTGAGCGGCTCCAAACAAAGTTGAAACGGGTAGTTCCACGGTGACATGATAAGCGCAACTCCATATGGCTCGGGCACAATAAAGCTTTTTGAGCAGAAATGAATGATCGGGGTGGAGACCTTCTTTATCTTTGCCCATTTTTTAACATGCTTTATAACATACCTTAAGTCATCACGAACCATGCTAATCTCTGTCATATAGGTCTCAAAATTTGATTTATTAAAGTCCTTTTTCAGCGCGGCGAAGATAAGCGACTTTCTCAATTCAATCCCTTCATAAAGACGGTCGAGCGCATCAAGCCTGTACGGAACATCTTTTGTTGCACCGGTCGCAAAGAACTTGCGTTGATTTTCAACAATTTC
>JAAYFA010000280.1 GCA_012728445.1 Clostridiales bacterium
ATTGTCGTTTCCATGCTTTGATATTCGCTAATATCATCATATTTTGCCATTTCTACAACCAATTCAGATAATGGCCTTTTATTTGCCTCTTCAAACAGCATTTCTTTCTGTTCATCTGTAAAGTCATTACCCATAATATTTAATGCTTGATTAACTGTAATCTTGTAAAAATTTCGCAAAGCAACATTTAATACAACCGAAACACACGGGGACGGTTCTCTTGTGTTGTTAGGGCTGCCATATATGGCAGCCGCGGTTTATCTGCGCTCTTCGTCGCATCAAATGCTCCCCATAATATTCAGCAAACTCTGATAACTATCCACATCATGGTACTTGACCTTGCTCGTTGAAATCTCATTAAATAATCGTTTGGCGCATCTTATTTTTGCGGTTTCAATCGGGCGCAAATCAAGGCTGCTCATGGAACCTTTTGTTTCCGCGATAAAATAGATATGCTTTACCGTGCCCTCGAAAAATGCTATTGCCCAGTCCGGTGAATAATTACCGACCGGAGTGGGTATCTCAAAACCTTTGGGCAGTTTAGCGTACACGCATACCTCGGTTGCGCTGTCAAGGTCTTGAGCGAAACGGCGTTCAACGCTTTGCTCAGCCGTGCCGTCGGTAAAAACAAAATCCTGAATATGCTTTGTTGCCCTAAATGCCTTGTCAAAATCCTGCCCGTGTTTTTCGGCGGTAAAAATATCGCTGTCATAATTGCCGTCAATCTCATTGTAGCTGATATGCTCCACAATGACGGTGGCTTTTTGCTCTTTTATGAGCCTGATGGATTTCGTGATAAACTCTTCCGGGTTACGCTTGAACATGGCAAAAATATGTTTGTCCAACCCTTGCAGAATGGCCACAACCGTCTTGCGCGTCAAGGTTGTACCTTGTGCAATTTTACCAATCAAATCATATCTGATTTGGCTGGTCTGCGCATGCGATAGGGCTTTTGTTGTCGAGCGTGCGTTATCAAAACTGGTCCCTGTTCGAACTTCATCCTCTTTCAAAACAGCCCTTTGCGATGCCGTCGTTTGCGTATACAACAGTTCCGACACAAACATTTTTTCATTGATTGCCGCTACCGCGTTACGAATCAGTTCATCCGAATCAAAATCCACCGTATAGGCGTATTTGTGGTTGATGTAATTCCAGAGCGTTTGAAACTCTTCTTTAAAGAAGTTGTCGTTCAGCTTGTTTTCCGTAATCTTTGTTTTATTGCCATCCTCCACCATATCCGCAAGCACGCTGTCGTCGAACACGCCCTGAATCAGCGCATGGATTCCTTCCGCCATTTCGGTAAGTTCCAACGGCAGAGGCATGAGGCAGTTGTTTTCCAAATCGGTGCGGTAAGCATCGGTCACGTTGTCCTTATTGTCAACATAGTCGTTCTTGACAAGGTAGCGGTAGATATCCCTTGCTTGTTCTTCATCGATAGCAACAGGCGATGCTCCAACAGTAATAACTTTACCTATAAAATATTCAAAAGTTGCCTTTGACGGCCTGTCATAAAGAACCTCTTTAATCTGGCTTTGCAGCTCCGTGACAAACTTTTTGTAACTCTCGCTTGCGATAACTGTGAGCTTGTTAATTTTATGCACTGCGTCCCCACAGGTTTCGGCATCCATCCTGTTCCCATTGCTGTTGACGCATATCCGCAGACCGCGCCCAACTTCCTGCCGTTTGCCGGTTGTGCTGTCGCTGCGCTTTAAGGTGCAAATTTGGAACACATTGGGGTTGTCCCACCCTTCACGTAAAGCGGAGTGAGAGAAAATGAAGCGTGTCGGCTCCTCAAAGCTCAACAGGCGTTCTTTGTTTTTCAAAATCAAATCATAGGCGGAAATATCATCACTCTCGTTGGAGTTGCGTTTTGTTTTACTGTTGATTATTTTTCCGGTTTTATCAATGCTGAAATAGCCTTTGTGGGTATCTTTCACATCAATGCTTTTTAGGTATTTAATATAAGGCGTATCTTCAAGCGTGATGTATTCATTCAAAACACTGATATATTCCTGCTCAAACATATCACCGTATTCGGAGTTGATTTCGTCCCCCGCATCGTTGTAGACCCTGTACTTCGCAACCTCGTCTATAAAGAAAAGAGACAGTGTTTTAATCCCGGCGTTAAACAGTTCTTCTTCCTTTTCAAAGTGGGAAACGATGGTTTCGCGGATTTGAATGCGGCGCATATCCCTTTCGGATATATCCCCCACCACATCGCCCCGCGTGATTTTCACACCGTTGGTAAAGGTGACAGTACCGGTTACCGGGTCCACTTCCGCTATTGCGTAGCCATTGTATTGCTCCAAAGGGGGCATGTTTTTACCGGCGGATAAATGATACAGGTTGTCGGAAACGCCGAGTATTCTCGCTTCACGGTTAATTGAGTTTTGATAGTTGATTTCAAATTCAATTTTTGCCATCGGCGGTTTTTTAGCCGATACAATAATGTTTTCCAGGTACAGGTATTTGTCCGTCCCGCGGAAGTTTTTCACCTCAAAGCCTTTTACTTCAATTTTTTTAACCAGCCGCTTGTTGTAAGCATCCAAAGCGTCCAGCACATAAACCATATTGTTTTGCTTGGCAAGTGTTGCGGAATAGTTCAGGCAAAACAGCGGGTTGAACTC
>JAAYFA010000194.1 GCA_012728445.1 Clostridiales bacterium
ACATACTTCTAAAACCGTTAAATTGACTTTCCTGCTCACATACATTAAAATGGTGAGCAGGAAAGTTTGTTTTGTAACAGTACGCAATCTGCCATCCCCTGTGTCCTTCAAGGAGCTTCCATATGAGTTCGATTGTTTTTATTGACAGTGAAATAAGTACCGATAACGGTAGTATTTTGGACCTCGGCGCAGTGAAGGCGAATCATCCCGGGTTTCATTCTGCGTCTGCCGGGGAGTTCGTTGAGTTCGTTTCCAAATGTAATTTCATCTGCGGGCACAATATTATTGCTCATGATTTAAAATACATCAGCAGTATCTTTGGAGAAGAACCGATTCCTCTCCCGATTGACACGCTTCCACTGTCTCCACTGCTATTCCCACGCAAGCCATACCACGCTCTTCTGAAAGATGACAAGCTTCAGACAGATGAGTTGAACAACCCATTGAACGATTCTATAAAAGCGATGGAGCTTTTTTATGATGAGATAAACGCCTTTGAGGCTTTACAAACCGAAATAAAACAGATTTATTGCGCCCTGTTGTATCCGTTCCCGGAGTTTCAGGGTTTTTTTAAATATACCGGTTACAAACCATCCTCAATTTCAGAACCTATACTAAAAACAGTATTCGAGGGGAAACTGTGTACAAACGTCAACATTTCAACATTAATCCGTAGCTATCCCATTGAGCTGGCGTACACCCTTGCCTTGATTTACACAGATGATCATCATTCAATCACACCCCCCTGGGTACTGAAAAATTACCCCAAAACAGAGAATATGATTAAGTATCTACGCCATACGCCATGTGCCGACGGATGCCTTTACTGCAACAACAAGCTGAATGTAAATACAGAATTAAAGCGTATTTTTGGACATGACAGCTTCCGTACCTATGACGGAGAACCCCTTCAAGAAAAAGCAGCGCAAGCGGCAGTTCAGGGGAAGTCGCTACTTGCTGTTTTTCCGACAGGTGGTGGAAAATCAATTACATTCCAGTTACCCGCCCTCATGGCCGGTGAAGCGGTACATGGCTTAACTGTTGTGATTTCTCCCCTGCAATCTCTGATGAAAGATCAGGTCGACAATCTTGAAGCCCAAGGCATCGTTGACGCTGTTACCGTAAACGGACTGCTCAGTCCGATTGAGCGTTCGGAATCGCTCACCCGTGTAGAAAATGGGATGGCGACAATGCTCTATATCTCTCCGGAACAACTCCGCTCAAAGACGATTGAGCGTTTGTTGCTTTCCCGCAATGTCGTAAGATTTGTCATCGATGAAGCCCACTGTTTTTCCGCTTGGGGGCAAGATTTCCGCGTAGACTACCTGTATATCGGTGACTTTATTCGTAAACTTCAGAAGAGAAAGGGATTAAAAACAGGCATCCCGGTTTCCTGCTTTACAGCAACGGCAAAGCAAAAAGTTATCAGTGACATACGGGACTATTTTAAGAAAAAGTTGGACCTTGAAATTCAGTTATATACAACGACCGCCACAAGAGAGAATTTGCGCTATGCTGTTCTTTATAAAGAAACGGAAGATGAGAAATACAATACACTTCGCACTTTGATTGAACAAAAAAACTGTCCAACCATTGTTTATGTATCAAGGACAAAAAGAACATTTACACTAGCCGAAAAACTAACAAGTGACGGCTTTCCCGCAAAACCGTTCAACGGGAAAATGGATCCAAACGATAAAATCGCCAATCAGGAAGCGTTTATTCGCAACGAGATAAAAGTCATCGTCGCGACTTCCGCTTTTGGTATGGGGGTTGATAAAAAAGACGTTGGCCTTCTTGTTCATTACGATATTTCGGATTCTCTTGAAAACTATGTGCAGGAATCAGGTCGTGCCGGAAGAGATCAGTCACTTCAAGCGGAGTGTTTCGTGCTTTTCAACGATGAAGACCTGGACAAGCATTTTATTTTGCTCAATCAGACCAAACTCAGTATCAGCGAAATCCAGCAGGTTTGGAAAGCGATTAAGGACTTGACGAGACTGCGACCGAGCGTTTGTTGCTCACCGCTTGAGATTGCAAGACAAGCAGGGTGGGACGATACCGTGTCGGAAATTGAGACCAGAGTCAAAACCGCTATCGCCGCTTTGGAAAACGCCGGGTATGTGAAACGAGGCCGGAACGCATCCAGCGTTTATGCCACAAGCATTCTTGTCAAAAATATGCAGGCTGCCGGTGCTGTGATTGATACTTGTGGACTTTTTGATGACGTGCAGCGTCAGAACGCCAAGCGAATCATCAAATCATTGATCTCCAGCCGCAGTATTGCAAAAGCGGGAAACGATGATGCTGAATCCAGAGTGGACTATCTTTCCGATATGCTTGGAATCGAAAAGGCGGATGTTATAGGTGCTGTCAATTTAATGCGACAGGCCAATCTGCTTGCCGATTCACAAGATATGTCTGCCTTCATACGTCGTGTTGACTCTCAAAATAAATCAGCACAAATATTTGAAAAATTCTTAAAACTGGAAAGCTTTCTACTTTCCCAACTGTCGGAGGAAGAAAACAGTTTTAATCTAAAAGAATTGAATGAGCGAGCGCAAGACGCAGGGATTGCCTCATCATCCGTGAAAAACTTGCGCACCATCTTGTATTACTGGACGATAAAAGGCTATATTCAGAAAGGCGCAAGCAGTTTCGGAAAGAAGACAGACATCGTACCCTCGGTAAAAATCAGCAGCTTGCAGAAGAAATTTGATTGTAGGATTGACATCTGCAAATTTCTTGTCAATGAACTATATAAAGAGGCCGCAGAACTTCGCGAAGGAACGAGCGAAGAAATCTCTGTACAATTTTCTCTGCTTGGCCTTTTTTACGCTTACCAAGAAAGACCTCAGATGAATATGTTTAACACTAAAGTCACATCCGATGATATTGAAGATTCTCTTTTATATCTCTCAAAAATAGGCGCCGTTTCCTTGGAAGGCGGCTTCCTCGTCATTTATAGCGC
>JAAYFA010000132.1 GCA_012728445.1 Clostridiales bacterium
AATCGATATAGATCATTGGAAAAAACAAAAGCAGGCAAAGCAGCAAGGGGCAAAGCTATACAAAGCAAGAAAAAAAGTTTTTCGCTTTTATTTTTGCTGGCTTTTATCGTTTTAAACCACATAAACGCTAAAAAAAGCAAGACCGGAATGGCAGGCCAAAAAATAAGCAAATAATATTTCAAGCCGGCTGCGCTGACATATGCCCATAAGTCTTTTAAGGTATTTATTAAACTCTGAGCTTCCGGATCAAAATAAAGTGCGATATATGTTTTGAAAAAATCAGTAAAGGGATAATCAAGTTTCGAATAAACATAATCAACAAGTTCGTTACCTTGAAGATTTATTGTTCGGTTCGCGAAAATAAAAAAATAAACAGACGTCATGGCCATCGTAGCAAAACTAACGATGGTCAATATCAGATTGCGTTTCGCGTATTTATTTTCAATTAGATCGTACAAGAGTATAACAGCAATGGTCGGCATGGAAATAAAGGCAAAAGCATAGTGAGTGGCCATGCCGAAAAAACATAAAAGCGGAACAAACCACATTGTATAACGGTTGTTTATGAAAATAATGGAAAGGAGCGCAAACAAAAACCAAAATACATCAAAAATACCGAAGTAAATGAACCATACCCACATCGCATATTTCGCTATTAGAAAGTACGTAACCATAAAAATAAGCGCTTTTCTGACATCTTCGCCTGCGTTCCTGATAAGGGTTCCCAACAACAGGGCAACTAAAACAAAAACTGAAATATAAGATATTGTAATAAAGGTGCGTAGCCAGGTGACTGTTAAATTATTAGTTATTAAATTTATAAAAGATCCAATCAGCACCCTTGATACATAGCCAATTTTGTAATCAAAAAGGTATGCGATGTAGTAATTTGAAGGTCCCTTAATGAAAGCAGGCATTGCCTGGGCTAACAGGACAACAAAGATTATGAGCTCATAGCGGTATTTTTTTATTGAGTTACTCAGCTGCATATTTCCCTCCGGCTAGAGATAATGGCATTTTTCAGATATAATCCACTCTAATGTCTGAAAAGATGCATCTGCTGTCGTTGCGACCATACCAAACGTTTTCTATTGCGTACGCTTTCCAAGTTTTGGCATAGTTCTTATCCTCCAAAATCAGAACATTTTTCTTCTTCTCAAGCGGGGTGTATGTGTGAACATAGATATTTTTGAAATAGTTATATAAATCAACTGTTAACGATATTTCGGATTTACCGAGCCCCGGCTGCTTTATCATGCCTTTTTGATACGCCATTAAGTTTGAATATATGCTTGGATCAATCTTAAAAGTCTGAAGAAAATCCTCGATTTCTTCATAAAAACGGTCATAATTTTGCAAAATCTCCAAGAAAACGCCTTCTTCCAAAGGCCAAATGGCATTCCCATAAACCGGGTTGGTGTAGCACCTTGAACCGGTAGCAGAGTGGATACCGGAAAGCTTTTCATTGAATTTCGAATATATTTTACCGGATATGGTTTGGCCGTTTTTTTCGCTCCACTCTATGAGGCTGTTGTAAAACTCGTGGTATTTTATATCTTTTTCATAAAACAGATAAATAGCGAAAAACTGAAGTAATCCCAGCTGGTGGTAACTTTGTATATAAATGAAAAACATGGTAGACCGTACCCACATAGAGGCATCCATAGAATCGGTGGCCACGACCAGATCGTAATATTCCGGGATGTCGTTTGGCATAACTTCACAATGAAACTGAGAAAATTCGGTTCTGACTGTTTTTATTCCAAACTCTTTCATATATTCGGGTTGTGCCATTTGTGAGTTGGGCAAAAGCACCAAGGCGTGAAGATTAAGTGCGTTATGCTGTCCGGCTTCCAGTAGCGTTTCAACGCCGTGGCGAAAGCTTTCATAAGTTTCACCGGGCAAGCCCAGTATCAGTTCGGCATAGGTGGCTATATTTGCATCGTTATAAAGCGACATCATTTCGGCGAAACGCTCCATGGTGATGTTTCGCCTGTTTATGTTTTTTAGAACGGTAGGGTCAAGACTTTGAAATGACAGCGTTGCCCCTTTGTTCATATTGATTTTATTTAGTTTTTTGCAAATGTCGTAGACCTCAATTTCACGACGTTCGGCATAGTTTGCTTTAAAAATTTTCGGGAATCCCGTTTCAAGTTTTTTGGCAATCAGATGGTCAATGATATCATGATCCCGTTCAAACAATCCAAAACTTGAGTCAGCGCACCAAAAATATTCGATTTTATGTTCAGCCATCCAATCAATTTCTTGGAAAACTCTGTCAATCGGGAACATCTTAAACTTTGAACCAAGCCTACCCCAGTCGCAGTAGGTGCAATGATTGGGGCAGCCCCTGTTTGTTTCGATAATTGCGCAAAAGTTGAACTCGCCCTTTTCCATAAGGTCGTCGAAAATCCCTTCGAGGTAGGGTGAAGGTAAATCGATATCGGCAACGGGCGAGGAAGTTGTTTGTATAATGTCGTTTGAATCGTTTCTGTATGAAATGTTATCTACGTCGGAAAGGTCTCCGCTGCCTGTAAAAGCACAAAGCAAGCGCTTAAAGGCATCTTCCCCTTCTCCGTGGACAAGTATGTCAATGTAACCGAACTCCTCGAGCATGGATGTGCCACCCGGCACATTATGGCCACCGAAAACAACAATACACTCCGGGTGCACTTCCTTTAAACGCTTGGCAAAGGCTTTGTTATACTCTGTATTCCAAATATAGCATGAAAAGCCGACTAAAAATGGGTCTACAAGAGAGTCCACGGATGCATTAATATCTTCTCGCCAGATTTTGAAGCCTGCCAGAGAATAAGAATTCTTAATTTTCTCATCAGCCCAGGCGTAAGCAGCAATAAGACCGGTTGCATAGGGAAGGTACAAGGAGTTTTCTTCATTTCCATAAATATGGTCAACCTGAACCATATAGACGTTTTTTTTGTTCATACACCGTTAGCTCCTTAATGCATACGCTCATATCTTTTAAATGAACTCAACTTTAATGTCTGAAATGATATTTCGGTTTTCATTTCTTCCCCACCAGACATTTTCTCTGGCATAGTCGATCCAAGTATCCCAACTCTTTGGGTCTTTTGTGCGGATTTTATTTTCTTTTTGTTCCAGATCTTTCTTCTCGTTTTGGTAAACGTTGCTGAAATAATCATAAAAGTTATAATTCAAGCGTAAACTTTGTTCACTGATATGAGGACGCTTTATGATGATTTTCTGATATCCAAGCAAATCACTGTATATCTGTTGCTCAATGCCAAAAGTCCGGAGGAAGCTTTCGATTTCCTTGTAAAAATCTTCAAAGCCAAGGACGATATCTAGGTACATAGCCTCCGAATAAGCCCAGACGATATGACCGAACACGGGGTTCGAGTAATAAAGACCGCCTTTGCCGGCCAAAACACCATCATAACAGTTATTTAATTTTTGATATATCTGCCCGCAGACGGAAGCGCTGTTCGATTCCATCCATTTTTGCAGTTGCATGTAAAAATCTTCGTATTTTATGCCATGCTCATAATATAGGTAGATGGCGAAACAGCGAAGCAGACCAAAGTTGTGAAAGCACTGAATACTGTTGTAAAATAAAGAGGAACGTTTCCACATGTCCCGATTCATCGAATTGTTGGAGATAACAACATTGGAGTATTCGGTAATATCTTCACTTTCAGGCGCACAATGCAGGCGGACAAGTGGAATACGGACAGTTTCAAACTCGTATTTTTCAATACTTTCCGGGCTACCGAGGCTGGAATTACATAAAAGTTCAAAGCTATATATATTAACGGTTTTATGCTGACCTGCTTCAAAAAGGATGCCGATTCCGCGGCAAAAACTTTCATAGGTTTCGCCCGGCAAACCGATGATCAGTTCGGAATATGTTGTGACGCCGGCTTCGTTGTACTTGGCAATCAAACCTGAGAAGTCTTTCAAATTCATGTTTTCTCTACAAATGTTTTTAAGAACGACCGGGGAAAAACTTTGGAAAGAAAGGGGGACCCCGCGGCTCATTTTAGACTCGTTAAGCAACTTGTTGATTAAAAACACATTGTCTGCTTTGGTTTTTGAGTAATTGACATTGAAAATCAGAGGGTAGCCGGTGTTTTGTTTGGCATCAATAAGACTTTTGGCCATTTCAATATCATCATCAAACATACCAAAGTTGGGATCGGCCCCCCAGATATAAGCGATTTTATGCTTCGAAAACCATTCAATTTCCTGCATGGCTTGTTCTTTTGAAAAACGTCTGGTTTTTGACCGGAGTTGTCCCCAATCACAAAAAGCGCAGCCGAAAGGGCAGTCTCGACTTGTTTCAAGAATGGCACAAAAAGTATACTGACTGTTTTTCTCCATCAGGCTGTCAAAAAGTCCGGATAGGTAAGGGGATGGATAATCATCCAAGGGACATGAAACTTGAACTTTTGTTGTGCTGACAGGCTGGTTTTCTTCGTCTCTATAGGATATATTTAGGACATCGGCAAGGCTTTCATTTTTGTGTAAGGATAAAAGCAAGCTTTTGAACGCTTCTTCGCCTTCACCGTGAATCAGCATGTCAATATACGGACAATCCTCCAAGAGTGAGGTATCGGGCGGAACGTTGTGACCGCCGAAAACGATGAGGCATTCCGGGTACTGCTTTTTCAGACGTTCGGCGAAAACCTTGTTGTATTCAAAGTTCCACACATAATTTGAAAAGCCCACAAGATAAGGGTTTTCAAAGGTATCGATAGTGTCATCTATGTCATCCCGAGTGAAAACAAACTCGCCAATTTTGTAGTTGTTTTTTATAATGTCATCTTGCCAAGCGTAAGCGGCCAGCAAGCCTATGGCGTAGGGCAGGTAAACCGCCTTTTCACTTTCTCCATAAGCGAGGTCTACTTGTACCATATAAATATTTTTCTTATTACTGTGTTTCAATCGACTTGCTCCCTCCATTATCTGTAGTTGACCGAGATTTTATATTGGCTTCCCGTGTAGAGGGTTGCCTCTTCCCGCCGGCCGTACCAAACGACTTCACGTGCATATTCGACCCAATCGTAAATCGGCTTGTCATCGCAGATTGTTAGGGTATTTTCGACTTTTTTCAAAGAGGTATGTTTACCGGCGTAAATATTGTTAAAGTAGTGGAAAAAATCATACTCAAGCGGTATGGATATCTTTTCTTTATCGAGTTGTTTGATGATGTTTTTTTGATAGTTCATTAGGTCTTCATAGATATCACTGTCGATATTATATTTCTTAAAATGACTTTTAATTTCAATGAAGAAGGTTGAAAGATTTGACGCCAGTTTAGAGAAAAGAATCTCCTCAAACCCCCAAGTCGTTTTACCGAATTCGTCACAGGTGCTGACCCATGCATTGTTTCCTTCAACAACTCCGGTGGCCAGCGTTTTAATTTGCTCATATACGGAGTTGACCAAAGTGTCTTGAGCGCTTTCGAAAAATCTCAGAAGTTCCGAATAAAAGTCAAAATAAGAGATATTTTTTTCATAGCGCAAATAAACGGCGATGGTTCGAGTAAGCCCTAAATTGTGAAGCGCCTGAATATAACAAGAAAATACGGTGGAATAAATCCATTCATTGCTAGTCATGGTATTGGTCGAAATAACAATATCGGAGTATTCTTGAACATCACTGCTGTTTTTAGGAACTTCGCAATGAATCTGATAATAAGGTGTTTTGACGGTTTGTATCCCGTATCGAGCGATAAAATCAGGATTGCCCATTTTAGAGTTTGGCAATAGTTCGCAGGGATAAACGGTTATGGCGCGGTGCTGTCCGCAATCCAAAAGAGTGCAAAGTCCTTCACAAAAACTCAGATATGTTTCTTCCGGCAGCCCCAAAATCAGTTCTGACACCGAGTATATACCCGAATCATTATATAAGGCCATGATTTGTTTGAAATGGTCTAAGTCCAGATTTTTCCTGCCAATACTTTTTAAGACTCTTGGCGACAAGCTTTGGAAGGAGAGTGTTTGAGAATTGCTCAGATTGTTATCACTAAGTTTCGTGTTGATTTTTCGAACGAATTCAATTCGGTTCTTGGTGAAGCTGACCCTGAATTTTTGTGGATATTTTTTTTCTTTTTTCAAGTTTGTGATCAGGTCCGTGATCGTCTCGTCCCGATCAAACAGTCCGAAGTTTGCATCGCCACAGTAAATATATTCAATTTTATTTTCCGCCATCCAACGGAGCTCTTCCTCGACTTTCTCCATGGGGAAAAGTCTGACCTTTGTCTCTAAGTCACCCCAGTCACAAAAAGCACATTTGTTGGGACAGCCTCTGTTGGTTTCGATAATGGCGGAGAAATTGATGTTGTCTTTTAAAATCTCATCAAAATATCCGTTGAGATAAGGGGATGGATAATCCACCGTCGTAGGACAAATTCGATGGGTTGTTTTTACCTCTTGATCTGCCGTGCGAAAAGAAATGTTGGGGATGTCTTCAAAGGAACTGCTTTCGTCTAGGGCCAGCAAGATGTCCTTAAACGCTTCCTCACCGCCGCCATGTACAAGAATGTCTATAAAATCAAAGTCATTCAAGATAGAGGCATCCGGGGAAACATGATGACCTCCGAAAACGACAAGACACTTGGGGTATACATCTTTGAGCATTTTGGCGAAAGCCTTGTTATATTCCATGTTCCACACGCTGCAAGAAAAAGCGACGAGGTAGGGGGACTCCAATGACGCAATGGCAGACTTGATATCTGTACGGCTATAAATGAATTTACCCAGCCGATAGCGTGACGCAATTTTTACATCCGCCCATGCGTAAGCGGCGATGCAACCGGCAGCGCAAGGAATATATACTGTTTTTTTGGTTTCACCATACAGCGGATTGGCTTGTATGATATATACATTCTTTTTCAACCGGACAACATTCTCCTTAACGCTTATATTTGCTCTGAATATTCAACTTGTATGTTTTTTTGTGCTGTTGTAATGACCGTATCTCCGCGACGCTTGGCAAAGAGCATAATGTGTTTGGCATATTCTTTCCAATCGGCAACCTTATTTTCTATTTTAACGGTAAGGATATTTGCTTTGGCCTCAAGCAGTTGATAGTTATTTGTCAAAATATTTAAGAAATAGTGATAAAAATCATATGTCAGCTCAAGCACAACGGTGTCTTGGTCCGGCAAACGGATGATGCTCTTTTGGTAGTACAGTAGTTCCTTGTAAACCTTGTCTTCGATGCCGAAGCTTGCTAAAAACGGTGTTATTTCATCCCAAAACCTGTCGTAATCATAAACGAGCTCCATAAAAGCGCCTTCCTCCAGGAACCAGCCGGTCTCGCCGAACCTGGGGTCGCTATAGGTCCACTCACCGGTTTCAATATCAAGGCACATGGCGTTCAGCCGTGTGAAAAGACGGTTCAAAAAGGTGTCATCGGCAGAAAAAATATAGTCAAGAAGCGAATTGTAAAAGCTGAGATAGGGCACACCGTGTTCGTGCCGCAAATACTGGGCGAAACATCTCAAAAGGCCGATATGGTGAAAGCATTGCAGACTAGTGCAAAAGGTCATTGCTTTGGCCATCATTTTCCGGCTCATGGTGCCCGTTGCGACGACAATATCGATGAGTTCCTGAACTTCGTCGGGGCGGGGGGGCAAAAAACGGATGAAGTTGATGGGCATTCGCGCAACTTGAATCTTATGCTTTTCCTGATACGGTTTTTGGCCCAATTGAGAGTTTGTGTAAACTTGGCAGGCGTATACGGTGGAGTTGGTGTGCTGGCCCGCCTCAATCAGGTCACACAAACCTTTGCAAAAGCTCTCATAGGTTTCCCCCGGCAGGCCTAAAATCATTTCCGTATACGTTGGAATGCCGGCTTCATTATATTTCTGCAACAGGTCTGAAAAACTGTCAACGGTAAAATTCTTTCGGTTGACATTTGCCAGCGCGACTGTGTTCATGGACTGGTAAGCCAGTGTAGCGGCTTTGTTTGCTTTATTGTCAAACAAAAGTTTGGATATTTTAAAAACAATATCATTGCTGTTTTTGGCATAGCAACCGTTGAAAATGAGCGGGTAACCGGTTCGGTTTTTTACCTCAACAACGTACTGCGCTATCTCCAAGTCTCTCTCCAAAATACCAAAGTTGGCATCCGCACAAAAAATGTACTCGGCTTTGTTTGCCGCAAACCACTCGAGTTCTTTTTTTATCCGTTGCATGGGGAAAGGTCTTACGGTTTTTGTATAGGACCAATCACAATAAGCACAGCGGTAGGGGCATCCTCGGTTGGTTTCGATGATATAGCAGTAATCATCCGGATGACTGTCTTCTACATACCGGTCAAATAAGCCGGTGAGGTAAGGGGACGGGTAATGCTCAACACTTTCGCCATAACAAACAGTTTCAGTCCTGATAAAGTCATCACTGCCTTGTCGGATAGATAGGTTTGGAACAGCACGAAAGCTTTGATCTTCGGCCAAAGCTTTCAGCACAGATAAAAAAGGTTCTTCACTTTCGCCGTGGAAAAGAACATCAACAAAACTGTTTTCTTCCAATACCGAAAAATCATCCGGTATGTTATGACCGCCAAAAAAAATCAGACATTCGGGATATTTGTCCCGAACCATTTTGGCCAATGTTTTACTATATTCAAAGTTCCATATATAACACGAAAAGCATACGATGAAGGGTTCTTTTATTTTGTTCAAAGCAAGGTCAACAGATTCGTGGCGAAACAAAAAATCTGCAATTTCATAAGTATCTTGAACGTCTTTGTCTTGCCAAGCGTATGCCGCAAGGCATCCGGAGGCATAGGGCAAGTAGACGGATTTATCGTATGCCATACCGGCTTGAACAAAATATATATTCTTTTTCTTTTTCATTGCTACCCCCTTTGCCGAGTGTCAATCAATCGGGTAGGTATTCCACTTGTGCTTCGCCCTTATTGTTGGTGCGCAGGGTTGCCCCTCTGCGCCTTCCGTACCAAACCGTTTCTTTTGCATAATCTTGCCAACTTTTGTGTTTGTCCGCATTTGCTAGATGTAAAATATTTTGCTTTTTATTTAGTGTGACGTCCTGCTTGCCTGAATAGACATCGGTGAAATAAGTGTTCAGGTCATACTCAAGCCTTAGGGCCGTTTCGCTACCGAAGGGGCGGTTGATGACGGTTTTTTGGTAGTCAATAAGGTCACGGTACAAGTTGTTCTCTATGCCTAAACTGTCGAGGAAAGGCATAATCTCTTGCCAAAAACGCTCGTAGTCGTGAACAATTTCAAGAAAAGTTCCTTCCTCGAAAAACCAAGTGACTTCGCCAAAAAAATCATTGTGATACATCCATCTGCCGGTTTCCGAGTTTTTCAGCTCTCTTTCAAATCGGCTGAAAAGCTTGTGAACAAGAGTCCCTTTACTGTTCGAAATAAATTTAAGAAGCTTGTTATAAAAGTCGAGATACTTTACGCCTTTTTCCTAGTAGCCGTAAATGGCAAAACAGCGTAACAGACCTAAATTATGAAAACACTGAACACAAGTGGAAAACATGTTTGCCTTAACCCACATTTCGTGACTCATCGTATTTGTAGCGACAACTAAATGGGAATACTCTTTAACCTCTTCGTTTTTGTCAGCACTGTGGATGTGATTAAAAGGTACCTTGGCGACTTCAATACCATGTTTTTCAATATATTCCTTTTGTGCCATTTCTGAGTTTACCAGCATCTCACAATGATAAACACTGATGGAGTTATGTTGCCCTGCCTCCAAAAGCTCGCAAAGACCGCTGCAGAAGCTCTCATAAGTTTCCCCCGGCAAACCGAGGATCAGTTCGGAGTAAGAGGGGATACCCGCCTCGTTATATTTTGCGAGCAAGTTTGCAAACTTGTCCAAGGTTAGATTTTTACGGTTTACATTAATGAGTGCTTCATCGCTCAATGTTTGATAAGCAAGGGTTGCGCCTTTGTCCATTTCAACGCTGTTCAATTTTTTGCTGATTTGAAAAACATTCTCGTCGCTGTTCTTAGCATAACAAGGTCTGAAGACTTTGGGATAGCCGGTGCTCTTTTTCATTTCAACCAAAAAATCAACAATCTCCAAATCTCTTGAAAACATACCGAAGTTGGAATCGGCGCAGAAACAGTATTCAATTTTATTTTTTGAAAGCCAGGTAATCTCTGCTTTTACTCTTTCCATGGGGAAAAAACGTACAGCCTTGCCTGCGCACCAGTCGCAATAGGAGCAATTGTAAGGGCAGCCTCTATTGGTTTCCAACACGGCAAGGAAGTCCACATCCGGGTTATCAAGGATCAAATTATCATATACGCCGGACAAATAAGGGGAGGGGTAATCGCCGATGTCTGAGTAGCTTTTTACAGATGTTTTCACTGTAAGGCCGGCATGGTCGCGATAAGAAATATTTGGGACAGTATGCAAGGCAGAACCCGGTAACGCTTTCAAAAGGTCCAAAAAGGGTTCTTCACCTTCTCCGTGAACCAGAATGTCAACATTTTTTTCTTCTTCCAGCAAGGAGCCGTTTTCGGGTACGTTGTGCCCACCGAAAACAATAATACATTCGGGATAAGCGAGCTTTATTTTTTTTGCTAAAGCCTTGTTATATTCGTAATTCCATACACAACAGGAAAAACCAACGAGATAAGGTTTTTCTAAACGGGCTATAACGGTGTCCAGTTGCTCACGTTTAAAGATCAATTCTCTAAACTCATAGCTTGCGTTGACAAAGTCATCTTGTTGGGCATATGCGGCAAGTGCACCGGCCGCACAGGGGAAATACAGCGACCGGTCAAATGAAAACCCCACCTGGACTAAATAAAGATTTTTTTTATACATCATTCAATTCCTTAACGGTTACACAGCTCGTATATATATTTTTGCTTTCTTTCCGACCATACCAAACTACACGGCGGGCGTAGTCTTCCCAGTATGTAATAGGCTCCGTGTCGCGAATGCTGATGATATTACTGCGCTTAACCAGTTTCGTTCCGGTTCCTTTGAATTTACTTGCGAAATATTCATGGAGATTATATTCTAGGCAGAACTCATTGCCTTTGTGGTTTACTCTCTTAATGATGTTTCGCTGGTAAAGCAGCAAATCTTCCAGTAAATCCGTCGGCATAGCAAATGAAGACAGGAAAACACGAATTTCATCATAAAACCGATCGAGTTCACGAACGATTTTTAAAAAAGCATGTTCTTCAAACGGCCAGGAGATGTCTCCGAACTCATCGTCGTAGCACACAAGTCCACCGGTGCCCTCGATAACCCCCTGCAAGCGACATTTGATATCGGCAAATACTCTGCCACAAACCGAATCGGGGTGGCTTCCGATAAAAACCAGCAGACGCTCATAAAAATCGACATATTCCATATTCAACTCGTCGTGGAGATAAATAGCGAAATACTGCAATAAATTCATATGATGAAAACACTGCACAGCATAGGAGAGCAGACTTGTTTTAATCCACATGTCGTGATCCATAGAACAGGTTTTTGTTACAATCTGCGAATATTCAGGGATTTCCTTATCCTTGGGTGATTCCATATGGGGTTGGTTGAGGGGGATTTTTGTTATGCCGATACCAAACTTTTCAACATATTCTCTGCTGCCCATGGTAGAGCAGGGTAACCATTCGCAATTATGCACATAGATGGAGTGGTGCTGGCCCGCTTTAATAAGCATGTTTAGCCCATCGGCAAAGCTTCTGTAAGTCTCGCCGGGCAGGCCAAGGATAAGTTCGGTGTAAGTCGGTATATTCGCCGCATTGTACAAGCTCATCAGTTCGGTATAATGCCCCATGCTGACATTGGTTCTGCCTACGTTCTTGGATGCTTCGGGGGATAAGGTTTGTAGGGCCAATGTGACACCTTTATTCATATCGTTTTCATCAAGTTTTTTACCGATGTTAAAGATTTTCTCGCTGTTGTTTTTTGCATAAGAGGCCTGGAATTTTTTGGGATAACCCGTGTTTTCTTTTAACTCAATCAGACGGTCAATGATTTTTTCGTCCCGAGCGAGGATGCCGAAGTTTGCGTCCGCACAGCCGAAGAAGTCAATTTTATGTTTACAAGCCCAGTCGAATTCGCGAAACACCCGCTCTAATGGAAAACACCTTATCTTCGTGCGCAAGCTTCCCCAGTCGCAATAGGAACAGTTGAAAGCACAACCTCGGTTTGTTTCAAACATCAATTCAAAACTCAAATCCGGATAATCTTCAAAAAAACTGTCGAAACAACCTTCCAGATAAGGTGAGGGATAGTCGCAGCTTGAATACTCTTTGAAGGGGGTGTTCCGGATGGTTCCGTTTTGCCTAAAGGAGATGTTCGGAATATCACAAAGTTCGCTTTCATCGATGTAGGACAAGAGCACCTGCCTGAAGGGTTCTTCACCTTCTCCGTGGACCACGATATCGATAAAGCTGTATTGTTCTAAAAGTGCTCCGACGGGGGTCACATGATGCCCGCCGAAGAGGATAATGCAGTTCGGATAAGCTTCCTTGAATTTTTTGGCAAGTATTGTATTGTATTCAAAATTCCAAACATAGGTGGAAAAACCGATAATAAAGGGGTCGGTCGCCGCTTGAACGCATTCGTCGGGATCTTCACGAAGGAATTGGATTTTTTCAAGCGAATAATTTGCGTCAACATCGGCGTCTTTAAAAGCGTAGGCCGTCACAGTGCCGGCAGCGTAGGGCAAGTGAGCGGATTTGCCGTAAAGATAATTCGGTTGTATCATGTATATGTTTTTTTTGTTCATTCAGTTTGCCTTCTCTACATAATTAGGGTTTTTAAGAGTTGCCAAACGTGCAAACCTTACCCTTAAAACTGTCTTTATATATTTAAGCTTTGTAAAAAAAGAATTTTGGGATTCGCCTTGCTCTCGCGCTCGCCAAACGGCAGGGACTTCAATAAATTCATAGCCGAGCCTTAGCATCTTTAGGTTTGTTTCCATCCCGATAGAAAAGCCTGTTGATTCCCACTTGACCGAAAGGGTTTTGTCCACCGGGGCAAAACGATAGCCATAGGTCAAATCTTTGACATCCGAAAAGAATAAAATTTGCAGCATTTTATTGAAAACGAAGTTGAGCGTTTTGTGTATGCGGCCATAACCACTGAAGCCGCCGCCTTTTACCCAACGAGAAGCTAATATAACAGCCTCCGGGTGCACTTTGGCAACGGTAATCATATCTTTGACTACACGAGGGTCAGTGTCCAAGTCTGCGGCTATATTTACCACGTGGCTGCCCTTAACACGTTGCATCGCTTCGTGAAGTGCACAGCCTAAACCGGGGGAAACCTGTTTATAAACGATGACCGGAACCTCTTTCGAGATTCCAGACAAGCTGTCGATGGTCCGGAGACACTCAGGGGTTGTTCTTTCGCATACAACGACAAGTATTTCTTCAAGGTCTTTATTGTTACATGTGTTTATAAGAATTTCAACGCTTTCCCTCAAAGAATCTGTCTCGTTGATGGTTGGTATGACGACAGAAACACGCGAGAATGTATTCAAATATATTTCTCCTTTGTACAAGGCGGTAAGGCTTATAATGGCATCAAAACCTCCCGAAACACTATCAATATTATTTTATTAAGTATATCATCCTATAACGGTGTTTGCAAGTGCAAGGATGCTGACCTTAGAGACATTAACTCAAAATCAGATGTCGATAATCGTTGCAAATACATATTCGATAAAATGTGAGGGTAATTCCCGGGATTTGACCGATTATCGCAATTAGAACTTGAAGTTGCTCTAGCAATAATATATAATTACTGT
>JAAYFA010000336.1 GCA_012728445.1 Clostridiales bacterium
GACCGGGCTTGGCGGTGAAGGTGATAGCGCTCAGCGCATCTTCCTCAGCGCCGCTGTATCGGAAGCAGACATTTTTAAACTCTACAAAACCCTTTTTATTCCGATTAAAGGTTTTCGGATTCTCCGGATCGACAACGGATTCCGGCGTTTCAAGCACTTGTGCTATGCGCTCGGCGGCAACGGCGGCCCTGGGGATAAACACAAAGATGAGCGAGAGCATCAGGAAGGAAAAGATGATTTGAATGGCATACTGCATAAAAGCCATCATGTCGCCTACCTGCATGGCAGACTCCGCTATTTGATGCGCGCCGACCCAAATGATAAGCAGGGTGACACCGTTCATAATCATCATGATCACGGGCATCATAAATACCATAACGCGCGTGACAAAAAGGTTGGTTTCGGTCATGTCTCGATTGGCTGCTTGAAAGCGGCTTCGCTCGTGTTCCCGTGTGCCAAAGGCGCGGATGACCATCAGACCGCTTAAGTTTTCGCGGGAGACGAGGTTGAGCTTATCGATAAGCTTTTGCATGATTTTAAACTTTGGCATGGCGATGGCCATAATGACCAAAAGAATGCCGATGAGCGCGACACAGGCCGCCGCAATAATCCAGCTCATGGAAGTAGACTTTCGCATGGCCATGATGGTGCCGCCCGTGGCCATAATAGGCGCATAGAATACCATGCGGATACCGATCATGAGCAGCATCTGAATTTGGGTGATATCGTTGGTACAGCGGGTTATGAGCGAGGCGGTGGAGAACTTGTCAAACTCATTGTTTGAAAAACGCTCGATTTTATTAAAAATATCCCGGCGCAAATTCCGCGCGGCGCCGGCGGCGATTTTAGATGAAATAAAGCTGACCGATACCGTAGCTACGCCGCCTAAAAGGGCGATGGCGAGCATCTTCAGTCCGACTTTAAGGATATAGGAGGTTGCCATTGTGCCCACATCTGCGCCAAGTTCCTTGTAAAATAAGCCGGCAAGCATGGTGCCGCCTTGCTCCAAAATTATGCTGTCGTTTTGCAGAGCCTCTTCACGCGCGGCGGAAATCGCCTCTTTGGAAATTTTTTCAAGCATCGGCAGATACTCATAGCCTTGCGTGATGTCGAAACTGCCGACGCTGAGTTCGGTTTTTTCGGCGTCCGGGTTACCGTCCTGCATCTCGCGCATGATGTTGATGAGTGTCCAGGTGGCCGTTTCAAAAGCTGTGTCAAGTTTTTCCTGTGCCACTTCATCGGGCTTGCTTTTAATGTAGAGCAGGCCAATGGCTTTGGGGTAAACGCTGCCGTATGTTTTGCCTGCGGTATTTTTATCGCTTAGCGATGCCAAAAAATAATTGTCCTTTACAAGCTGTTTTTCCCCGGCAGTCATAAAGGTTGTGATCAGCGTCATGCCGTTTTCGCTCAAAGCCTCCGGCGCGGCGTGTTCGATACCGCTTTTTTGGATACCGGTATTGACGATATCCGACATGTAGTTGGGTAGGTTCAAGTCACAAACCGCTTGCACGAACAGCAGCATTACGGCTAGAAGCAGACCGAAAATAAACGGTTTCAAGTATTTGGTCAGTTTAATCAAGTGCATTACCTCCTTTATTATCTTGATTTAAAAATTCCTGTTTCACTTCTTCCGAAACATCCGTCAGTTGGGTGAAAAGCTCGATCAGTTGCCGTGTGTTATCCTCCCCGAAGCGTGAAATCACCGTGCCAATCATATCATCGGCAAACTCCTTGGTCTGCGCGAGAATATCCTTGCCTTTTGGGGTCAGCGTTACCGCAATTTTTCGTCTGTCGGCTTTGTCGATTTTCCGACGGACATACTTCTTCTCCTCAAGGCCGTTTAGTATTTGGGATATAGCCGGTTTGGTCATAAAATGATAACTATGAATGTCGCTAACGAAAACGTCATTTCCTTCGCTGGGGGCGGCACCTTCAATTGCCTTCATGACCATCAGTTCGCCCATGCGGATATCCAGCTCCGGGGGAAAGACGATCCCCATCTTCTTGAACCGGAGCATCGTTTGCACAAATCGGTTCCTTAAATCCTCATCCATTTGGTCGTCTCCTTTTTAGGTAAGCGCAAAACTATTAAGCGCTTAACTATAATACAAGCAACCATCAAATAATGCAATAGGAACTTTGTAAATTTTTTATGAAGCTGCGGAAAAGAAAACACAATATTCAGGTTTATTTGGAGGGTCTTTATAACACAATTGTGGTAAAGGTGGTTTTTAAATCCCTTGAATTCGTGGAAGTTAAATTTTGATTATTTGCTTTTTGAAAAGAGCCGGACTAATGAATTAGTTCCACGCTTTAGTCTTTATCAGTTTTTGATACATCCTAACGGAGCAACATATACGCCGTCTTCTCTTCTAATACGATACCATTTCATTCGGTTCACCTCGAAAACACTAGACCTTGTCTTTTTACTAGATGCAATCGTTTTCAGTGATTTGGCCGCTATTTGTTCGGCGCTTTGGCTTGATGTTTTGATTTACTCCAAACATGTAAAGCTGTGAAAAATAAAAAGGAACGATCATATTTGATCGCCCCTTTATCGTTTTCAGTTTTTTCGGCGGCGGTTTCAATAAAGACTTTATACTCCGTCAAAGCCAAACTTCCTTTCTATATCGGCAAACACATCTTTTGCAGGGCGACTTTTTCCGGAATTCATATCGGCCAAGCCTTCATTCAATAAGCTGTACAGCTCATGTCTGCCGCAAAGCCGCTCAGAGTCCTCATTTGAAAGTACGACCAAATCACCTCTACCATTTTTTGTGATAAATACGGGTTCGTGATGTGTGTTGCAAAAATCGGAAATTTCATTATACCGGTTTCTTAAATCTGAGCTTGGTCTGATTGTTGCTATGCTATTCCCTTCACGCTACAATATAGTCATATTATATCAGTATATTGATATATCGTTAAGGCGGTAAGTGTTTTACAAAATTAATTCCATTGTGCGCCTCTGCGTTGCAAATCCGCATTTTTCATAAAAGCGAATGGCACCTTCATTAAACTCCCAAACGTTTAAGTCTATGTTATAAACGCCTACTTCCTTTGCATAGATTTTCACAGCATCAAAAAGCTTTTTACCTATGTTTTGCCCACGCGCCCCCTCGTCAACGCAAAAGTCGTCGATATAAAGCGAATGATAATCATTTATAACCGCATGGTCTTTATAGCTTGTAACCATACAGAACACATAACCAAAAACGTTTTCGTCTTCATCCACTGCCAAAAAAATCGGTTTGTCTGCCTCTTTCAAGATTTCCGATAACTCATCTTCGGTGTATTTTTTCGTATTGCCTTTAAAGATGTCCGGTCTGCCTTGGTGATGTAGTTCGGCGATTTGTTCAAGCTAACGCAAAACACCTTTGCTGTCCGAATTTTGAGCTTTTCTGATTGTAATATTCATAGCTGGTCTCCTTGCTTTTATAGCCTTACCCTTGCGCCGGGTTCAGCTGCATTTAACCGTTTTAATTGGTAAGAATTTTCAATAAAATGTAGCAGAGATAATAGAGTAAAAGGATGATTCCGACAGGTCTTTTGAGTTGGTTTTTACGCACAGACAATAAAACCATGAGCGCGGCAGCGCCGAAACCAAGAATAAAATCC
>JAAYFA010000067.1 GCA_012728445.1 Clostridiales bacterium
ATCAAGCACCGTGTCGTCCTGCTGAAATTGTATATTGCTTTGATTGAGCATAATGCCGTCTGCGGGGACAATGTTATTGTAAACCTCGGTTTTTTCGGGATTGGCCTTCATATATTCCACGGCTTCTTTGCACTGAATAACCATGGAGACAAAATTCGCTTGTGATTCAGGCGTATTGCTTTGACTATCCGAAGCAATGTTGCCGAGATTTAAACTTCCATCTTGCTTACCACGCTCACAAGCATAAAAAAGCATCAATGGAATAAGCAACAGCAGAATTAGCTTTGTCGTTTTTTTGTTATTTTTCATGTTTTGTACCTTTTGCATTCTGATATCCAACCCATATTGAAAAATAAATTATTATTGACCTTTGGCAAAACTAATATACGCATTCAGTGCATTGAGCATTTGATAAGATGACATAGCGTTGGATGTACCATCAAATCCTTTGATCCCACCGTCTTCATTTTGGTAAGCTTTAACTGCCTCTAAAACCGTTGTTTCATTTTTTATGTAATCGGTCCCCATAGGATCAATTCCTAAAGAACTCAATGCCGTCAATGCCTGTGCTGTGGTATCGGGACTATCGCCCCAAGCTCCGCCAAAGCCGCCGGTGTCTTTTTGCCCGGCTTTAACAAAAGCAACTGCAGGCGTGATAACAGCTGTCCGCTCTGCATCTGCCGCATAAGGGGCAAGGGCTTGGAGCACCATGGCTGTTGAATCTACATCTCCATCGATCGAATAGGTATCTTCCGGGTCTGCTTTTAATAAATAGTTGAACCCACCATCGTTACGCTGTGCAGAAGTAAGGATTTGAATAAGCTCATTCTTTACTGCTTCATTACCATAATCTTTGGAATCAAGAACAAGTAAAGCGTTTGAAATCCCTGCTGTAAATACCTCTGTAGCAAAGTCTGTTGATGTGATGGTGTCTATCAAGTTATGACCGCCAACCGATTTAGGATCGCCCTTCTTTGCGTCAACGGCTAAGGCAATGCGTGCCACATCGGTCAATTCCAGCTTGTCATAGTTTGCTTTGACTGCACCATCAATATAATCCAAATAGTTGTCGTAGCCTGAATAACCCCCTCTTGCGCAAGCATAAACGGACCAATCTAACTCGCCATCGAGGTCTGTATCGCCGGGTGTAATGGTGACATTCTCGACTTGCCAGGTTGCTATTTTGCCTGCTATTTCTTTCGCAAGACCAACATTTTTTGGTGCAGTGCAAGACACGAGACCAAATGACGATAGAAGAATGCCGACAATCATCACTAATGAGATTAATTTTTTAGATGTTTTTTTCATTGTTTTGCTCCCTGTGCCTACTGAAAGGCATTTATTTTTTCAAGGCGCTCGCCTTGATGTGCACAAGTCCTTTTTTCACGATGTTTACTACCCTCTTAAAAAAAATGCATCCTCTCAGTAAAGAGAAGATGCACCAAATAATTGCAGAACAATAATCGGCAACACTTTCCCTTTTACCCAAAAGTGTTTTTGCCCCGATATATGGAAGGTCTCCTGACTTATGGCTTATGGTTTCCCAAGCAAAAACGTCTTCTCAAGGCTTTGCCTCAATGACATGGTGTTTTTGCCATGGCCAAATACAGTAATGGTGGTTGTGTCAGATTTGCACTGACTTCCCTATTACCCGTAACAAAGTTACGACGCCATACAACGGTTGCAGTATTCAATTGTAAATATATTTTTGCGGATGTTCTATTACTTATCATACCACGATGGCCGTGCAAGTCAAGCTATTTGGCAAAAAATATCGATATCTTTTTTTGTAAAAAGAAAAAACAGGCGGTCAAGGCTCATCCTTTTACCGCCTGTTGGTTGTTGTAATAAGCGCTTACCCGTTAAAGAACCCTTACTTTTACCACACCATCAATTTGAGCAATTTTATCCGTGTCTGCCGTTCCGGTGATGTCCGCCACGGTGTATGCCCAGCCCTTTTTTGCGGCGCTGGTCAGCGAATTAATCGCACAACCGGCGAGTGCGGCTGTGATGCCGGCCTGCATACCCTCGGCATCTTTATGGATGACGCAAACTCTTGTTGCGAAGGTAATGGGCAACTGCATGTAGGGCAGGTTCACGGAGTTGACGATTTCGCCTCTTTCTAAGTAGGCAACCAATTGATTCGCGCCCATAACGGCGCAGTTGTCCTCACTCTCGGGAGTAGAAGCGCCAAGGTGCGGGATAGCGATGACACCGTCGCTGGAGATTTGCTCGTCCGTTGGGAAATCGGTTGCATAAGCGGTGACCTTTTTGCACGCTAACGCTTGCATGATATCGGCGGAATTGACCAACTCGCCGCGTGCAAAATTGAGGATACGAGCGCCGTCCTTCATCTGCGTAAGACTTTCTGCATTGATGAGGTCTCTGGTGGAATCGTTGAGCGGTGTGTGCAGCGTGACGTAATCCGAAACCGCAAGCACTTCGTCCACATTGCCGACAACCTTTACCCTCGGGTCAATGCTCAGCGCGTTGTTGACGGAAAGGAAGGGGTCGCAGCCGACAACGTCCATGCCAAAAGCAAGCGCCGTGTTGGCAACCAGAATACCGATTGCACCAAGGCCGATGACGCCGAGTGTTTTGCCCATCACTTCTTGCCCGGTGAAAGCCGACTTGCCTTTTTCGACCAGTTTGCAAACCTGCTCGCCTTCGCCTTTGAGGGTTTTGCACCACTCCAGCGCTTCCGGCACTTTGCGGGATGAGAGCAAAAGCGCACAAAGCACCAATTCTTTTACCGCATTGGCATTCGCACCGGGTGTATTAAAAACGACAATGCCCTTCTCGGTACAAGCATCCACGGGGATGTTGTTGACGCCGGCACCGGCCCTGGCTATTGCCAGAACACTTGCGGGGATTTCCATATCAATCATCGATGCGGAGCGCACCATCACGGCATCCGGTTGGGCAATGGATTCGCCGTAAACATATTTGTCCGAACTGAATCTTTCCAGCCCGAAAGCAGATATCTTATTCAGTGTTAAAATGTTAAACATTCAATTCAATCCTTTCGTTAGTGGGTTAGTGGTCAGCGATTCGTGTGCCGCTGTTGCCGTAGGGACGCCATACATGGTGCCCGACAAGCGGTAAGGAACAGATTGTCCGTCCCAATATCGATTAATTGTTTGCCTCAAATTCCTTCATGAACTCGACGAGTTTTTCTACCCCTTCAATGGGCATGGCGTTGTAGATGGAAGCCCTCATGCCCCCGACCGAGCGGTGCCCTTTGAGGTTGACGAAGCCTGCGGCAGCAGCGTCTTTGACGAATTTGGCATTCAGTTCTTCCGTGGGCGCTACAAAGGTGACATTCATCATGGAACGGTCCTTGGGTACGACGGGGTTGCTGAACATGCTGCCGGAGTCCAGATAATCATAGAGAATTTGCGCTTTCTTTTGATTCCGGAGTTGTATCGCCTCAAGTCCGCCTAAATTTTTAATCCATTCCAGCATCAGTTTGCACATGTAAATTGAATAGCACGGCGGGGTGTTGTACATGGAGTCATTGTCCGCCATGACCTTATAGTCCATCACCGTGGGTGTGAACGCCTTTGCTTTGCCGATTAAGTCATCGCGTACAATGACAATCGTTAAGCCTGCGGGCGCAACGTTTTTCTGTGCGCCGCCATAAATAAGGCCGAATTTTGAAACATCCATCGGCTCCGAAAGGAAACAGGACGAAACATCGGCTACCAACGGAACATCGCCGGTATCCGGCAGTTCATGCCAACGGGTGCCAAAAATGGTGTTGTTCATGCAGATGTAGAAATAGTCTGCATCGGGTGTAAAATCCGCTTTGTCGAGCTCTGGGATGTAGGAAAAGGTTTTGTCCTTTGAGGAGCCAACCGCTTTGATATCGCCGTATTTTTTTGCTTCTTCGTACGCTTTTGTGGCAAACTGGCCCGTCAAGACATAATCCGCTTTGCCCGAACCGCTGAGCAAATTCATCGGGATGCCCGCAAACTGCAAAGACGCGCCGCCTTGGTAAAACAGAATCTTGTAGTTGTCCGGCACGTTGAGAAGCTCACGGAACAATTTTTCCGCACCAACGATAATCTCATCATAAACTTTTGAGCGGTGTGACATTTCCATCACCGATTGACCGCTGCCCTTGTAATCCAGCATCTCCGCCGCCGCTCTGTTAAGAACACTTTCCGGCAGCATCGACGGTCCCGCCGCAAAATTAAATACTCTAGCCATTTTTCTTACCTCCAATAATTTTTGGGTATTCCGGACTGCCTCATTTTTGAGGACAGTAATTGCATTCATTATAAGTCAGTGCCGCAATTCAAGTCAATGGTAAAAACTTCATATTACGAGGTTTTGCCGTAATAAATACTGTTTATAATAACCGAATGCGTTTCCGCCGTTAAAAACGAACAAAAAAACGGCTCCATACTTGAAAATCACCACAATCCGACGTATAATAATGAACAACAAATAAATACTATTTTCTAAGACCGTGTTCACGCAAATCCGTACACATCCCATTTACAGGAAAGCGGAGGTTCTTATGCCTAAAACAAACAGCAAGAAAAAACCAATGGCTAAAAAACAAGGGCTCGTTATCGGCGCAATTATCCTTTTGGCGGTTATCCTCATCACCGGAATTTTTGTTTTTGGCAAGTCGAAGGACAAACCAAAAGATATGCCGACAACCACCGTCACACAAACGACCACCGAAGTACCAACGACACAGGTTAAACCGGTCAAACTGATCAACCCATTGACCGGCCTTGAGGGAATGGATGCCAACGCGGTAGGCAAAAGACCCGTCGCCGTCGTGGTGGAAAACTCGCCTGCCGCAAGACCCCAATGGGGGCTGTGTTCACCCGACATCGTTATAGAAGGCGTCGTGGAGGGCGGTGTTACGCGTATGCTTTGGCTCTACGCCGATGTCAACGCCATCCCGAAAGTCGGCCCCGTTCGCAGCGCAAGGCATGATTTTGTGGAGATGGCAGAGGGTTTGGATGCGATTTTCGTGCATTGGGGTTGGAGCTACCTTGCCGAGGGCGCTATCAACGCCCGAAAAACAGATCATATCAACGGTTTGAACGGAAAATATTTTTTCAGGGATACATCAAGGGGAGTCGCATCCGAACATACCGGCTATACAAACGGTGAAGCCATCGCAAAGGCTATCCCCGACCTTAATATTAGGCAGACAATTGAAGCGACATATGCCGAACCTTTCAAGTTCCCGGCGCCGGGCACAATGACAACACCTGCGGGCGGTTCCTGCGAGAAAATATCTATTCAGTTTTCCTCCGCTTATAAGCATGATTTTAAATATGATGCCGGCGATAAGCTGTATGGTAACTACCTCAACGCAAAGCCGATGATCGAATACGGCGGCAAGCAGATGAGCGTTACAAATGTTATCGTCCTTTATTGTACGGTTCAACCGACCGGGCCTGTTCTGATGGAAATGGACTTAACGGGCGGCAAGGGCGTTTTCGCTTCCAACGGTGCTTATGAGGAGATTACCTGGACAAAGAGCAATACGCCAAGCGCCATGCTTAAATTGTACGCGGCAAACGGCAGCGAACTTGTGCTCAACACCGGCAAATCCTACATCGGTTTTGTACCCGCAGCGCAAAGCGGTAATACCGTTGTTCAAGGCGACACAGCGGCGACTCCGTGAGTCGGCGGATTTAGTGCTCGGCAGGATTAAAATTGTAGACCAAAACAGGCGGTTGAGATTTTCGTTTCAACCGCCTGTTTCTTTTTGTTATTCAAATCATAAAGTTTTAATAATTTCTATCCCATCCACTGTGTGCTGTCAGCTTGTTATCCTACATCATTCTTGTCATACTCGGCGATGTAATACGGATGGTCCGGATCGTAAGCCGTGAGTGCAACCGGATTTTCATTATACCCGCAAGGGCGCCGTTCACTACCGGGTGTGTTCGTCAGCGTATCGCCGAGCCGAACCCGGTAATCATGATAAATGCGGGTGAGTTCTTCAACAACCTCCGGGTTTTCGTTATAAACATTGTTTGCCTCCGCTATGTCCCTGTCTAGGTCATACAAGAGTTTTTCGGGTTTGCCGGCTTTGGCTACATGCAGTTTCCAGTTCCTCTTCCTAACCGCTTCCAACTTTGAGTGTTCGGCATAATAGATAAACTCATCCCGTGGGGATGGCGCGGCGTTGAGAATCACATCCGACAAGTCAAGCCCGTCTATTTTTTGCCCACCCAATGCTTCGCCAAAAATCGAGGCAAAGGTTGGTAGCAGGTCCATTTGGCTGATCATTTCCCCATTCACGGAAGGCTTAATCTTGCCTTTCCAATAAATCAAAAACGGAATACGCTGTCCGCCTTCCCAAGTGGTGTGCTTGCGACCCCGCAGGGGATAATTGCTCGCGCCGCGGTCTGCTCTGGAGCCGTTATCGGAGGTGAAAATGACAATGGTGTTGTCTAGCAGATTCAGCCTTTCAAGTTCAAACAGTACGGCCCCGCTCGCCCAGTCGGCCGACGCGACGCAGGCACCAAAGTCCCCGTTTTCGGATTCCGTCACAAACCGTTCGGCGGCGTAGTGGGGCAAATGCACATGCATCTGTGCAAAGTATAAAAAGAAATTATTGCTTTGGTTCGCTCTGATGAACTCCACGCATTTTTCCACATACCGTTCGGTGAGCGCGCTCTGGTCGGGCTGTCCTTCAATCACTTCATTACCGGCAATCAGCGGCAACGGAGGTGATTTTAGCGGATCAGTCCGCCCGATCATCCTGCCCATATCGTTACTATAGGGCAGACCGAAGTAACTGTCAAAACCGAACTCGCAGGGCAAGAATTCTTTTTGGTCGCCGCAATGCCACTTGCCGACAATCGCCGTGGCATAACCCATGTTTTTAAACAGGTGTGGCAAGGCAAATTCGTCTTTGCTCAACCCCAAAGGGTCGGCAGGGAAAAGCACCCTGTCAATGCCCACCCGCGGTGGGTAACAGCCCGTCAGCAGCGCCGCCCTTGAGGGAGAACACACGGGCGATGCCGCATAGCAGGAGGTGAACACCATGCTCTCCTCAGCCAGTTTGTCTAAGTACGGGGTTTTATTGACTTTGTTGCCGTAACAACCCAAGTCGCCATACCCTAAATCGTCACAGTTTATGATGACTACATTCGGTTTGGACTTATTCATGATTAATCCCCTTATTTGTTGACGATAAAAAATATAATTTAAAAACGCCCCGGAGTAGTCGTCCTATTCAATCGGGCGTGGATGTCCCGCCAATAATTATTCGTGATTCATTTGCCAACAAGCCCATCCCTCAAATTCCTCTACAATAGATCCCCGGACTGCTGTCCTCAATCACCGTTGCGCCGACTGCTTTTGCGTAATAATCCACCGGGCCTGCACCGCCAATGATAGCATAGGCGTAGTCCTGTTCCCACAAAGCTTCCAAACAGCGCCATAAAAGCACGGAGCCGATACCTTGCCCCCTCATTTTTTTCTTCACCCCGGTCGGGCCAAAGAAGCCTTTCCCTGTGGCGTTGTAGCAGGCAAAACCCAAAAGCTCATTTTCCGTGTCTACGGCGACAAAGCAGCTGACCGGGTCCTTGTAAAAAGCCGCCGTCGTTTCGCTCGCCCAACCCTCGCCAAACTCCTTCAGAATAAAATTTTCAACCTTCTTAAAGTTTGGAGAAAGCACGCGGTCAAAACGGATACCGGTTATTCCGGTTATTTCCTCTTGTTTTTTGCGAAAGCCATTGTAATCCAGCTTCCAGAGTCTTACAAGCATGTCGGGCATATGGTTTTTCTCCTCTTATTCTATTTACTATTATGCTTGAAAGATTACCACATTGCATGGGGGTTGTCAAACAACGCGAGTGGCGAGTTGCCGGTGGTCAGCACAAAAAGTTTATCAGTCATCATTATTTTGTAGGCGGAGTGTCTTCAATAATGCATGCCAAGCATTTCTTCACGACTTTAGTAAATAGAAGGATTTTGCTCGTACCGCAAGTTTCTATAAATACGAAAAGAAATGTTGACGCCCGCTAATTTTTATGCTAATATAGAATTGTTTGTAACGTTACTCGATTAAACACCCATTAGAATCATACACTGTGTAATTTATCCTGTATTAATTTGTAGAGGTGGAAATATGAGCAATCCGGGCGTTAACAACATTATGCTTTATCAGGACGAAAATGGCATCACAAAAGTCACGGTGCTGTTTTCGGATGAAGATTTATGGCTCACGCAAAACCAGATCGCAGAGATTTATGACACCACCCAACAGAATGTCAGCCAGCATATCGACGGTATCTTCCGGGACGGCGAGCTGGACAAAGCGGCAACCAACAAGCATTTCTTGTTGGTTCGCACCTAGGGAAAACGGCAGGTTCAGAGGAACATCGACCACTATAACCTTGATATAATCATTGCCGTTGGCTACCGCGTGCAGTCTCAGATTGCAACACGCTTCCGCCGCTGGGCGACACAACGGTTACACGAATACATCCAAAAGGGCTTTACTATGGATGATGAGCGGTTGAAACAGGGCGGTTCCCGGTATTTCCGCGAATTGTTGCAACGTATTCGTGACATCCGTTCCTCTGAGCGGAATTTTTATCAACAGGTCACGGATATTTATGCTACCGCAACTGACTATGACCCGCGTTCCAATTTGACCAAAGCTTTTTTCGCAACAGTGCAAAACAAACTGCATTTCGCGGTTCACGAACACACGGCGGCAGAAGTGATTTATAAGCGCGTAGACAACAAAAAGCCTCTTGTTGGAATGACCAATTTCAAGGGCAAATATATAACACGCGACGATGTGAAGATCGCGAAAAACTACCTTTCTGAGCCGGAATTGCAACGACTGAATCTGCTTGTATCGCAGTTCCTGGATTTTGCAGAGTTTCAAGCATTGGAGCAAACTCCCATGGCCATGCGGGATTGGATTGAGGCACTGGATAATCAGATTTTAGCGCATAAGCGGAAAACATTGCAGGGAAAAGGAACTATATCTCATCAGCAGGCAATTGAAAAAGCCGAAAAGGAATTTGAGATTTATCGGACAAAAGAAATGAAGCAGTTGGAAAGCGATTTTGACCGGGCTATCAAGAAGCTTAATCAAACCAGCGGGGAGAAGTGAATCGGGGGACGGCAGACTGTTACAAAACTTTTTAAAAACGGCACTAAAAATGATATAATAACCATAGCAAAAAGATACAGAAAAGAGGCATTGCTATGGGATGTCCATTATCATCCTGAACCTTAGGAAAGTTCTTTTTACCTATTTTGAGTCGTTGAACTTTCTGTTCAATTTTTGGTTCATCCGAAAGCATCAGAAAAATAGGCTGTTTGTTCAGTAGACATTATGTAACCGGTATAACGTTGAAATGTGTTAAATTTATGAAGTAACCCTGAAAGATGCATAAATATTTGTTGCCAAAAATCACCCCGCAGGCAGAATGTGCCACGGGGTGATTTTGTTAGTCCGTTAGGCTGAACTTGTTATGAAAGTTGCCAATCTATGCTATCCACATCAAAAGCGTAGTGTCTCACGTGGGCGGCCAGGTAGTCCTTGGCAAGGTCCTGCACATGGAAAAGGGCACCGTCGGGCGTAGGTAAAATGGTCATCCCTTCCCCTTCCGCACCATCGGCCAAATGGCGGGCAAAGGCCTTTTGCACCTCCCCCGTTTCAAGGTTTAGGGCAAAAACGGCTTGGTCGTCCCTACTGATGGACAGGTATAAAATGTCCCTGTACATATCGCCGCCTTGCACCTTGTGCACGGGGTCGTTTACTTCAATCGTCTTGATAAAATCCATCGTGGCGGCATCGTACACATGGATGCTCGTAATATGGTCCCGTCGCGCGGAATAAATATAGCCTTTATCCGGGTCCGCAACACACCACGGGACGCCGTTTTCATGTTTATCAAGCGGCAAGGCATAGGCCGCGATGAATTTGAGCGTTTCGGCATCGTACGTGCATATGTACAGGTTTTCAAAAACCTTGCTGTCCTCAATCGGCGCATAAATCTTCCCGTCGCAGTAGGTAATACCGCCGATATGCTTGCAACCCAGCAACAACAGCTTTGGTGGAATCGCCAAGTAGTTTGCCGCCTCTATGGTGACACCGTCAAGAGCGGTTTTGATGAGGCCGAAGTTTGAACTGAAGTAAAAGCTTTCGCCGTCATTGGCAATCCCCTGCGCCCTTACCACGGCGTCAATCAACGTGTAAGATGTTGTGCTGACGGGTTCAAAATAATCGGGCTTTGGCGGACCTTCGTTCAGGTCGCTCACGAAGAGCAGCAGCGCAGTAAGCAGGGCGAATGCGCCGGAAAACAATCTTTTGACAATATTCATTTTCTTCCTTCTTCCATATGATTATTTAACGCCAATCCACAGGGCTGGTTAGAAAAAAGTCAATCTCTTCTTTGGCCGGCATCGGAGTATACGCACATATCATCGAAATGCCGTGCGCTTTCAGGTCATCATAAAGCCTTTCGTTTTGTACCCCTCGGAAAGGGTTGAGGATGAAAAACTCGCCGCGAAAAAGATTGGCTTTGTAAAATTGGAAAGAGAGCCTAGCAATTTCCACTTGGAGACGCTGGGCGTCTGTTAATGCCGCGGCTTCGGCCTTGTCCCACAGGCTATCAAGGGCACGCACCTCTTTGTTTGTCATAATCGCTGTTTGATAATGCCATTCCATAATATAATCGTGGGTCGTCGCGATTACTTTCGCGGTGAAATAATCTAAATATTCTTTGATAAAGGGTGCCGCGTCCCCGTAGTAGGCCGCCATAAATTCGTCCATGTGGCGTTTTACATCACAGTCGGGGTCCCACATGGTTTTCGCTTTGATGTAATTGCGCAGATCATTGAACGCTGCGGTGTGATGCCCTCCGCCGCAATTATAATAAATACCGGCAACCTTGTTTTCACTGTAAAACTTGAAGTTAGGCGCAAAAGTTTGCAGGTTTGCCGCAAATTGAAGGTAATTCAGGAAATTGACGGTATAGTTGTAAATATAAACCTTTTCGGCCGACTCGCCCCAGCCTGCCAAATAATCCACATAACGGGGCTCGTGTTTTGAAAACCGGTATGCAAATGTTTCGTTTTGCGAACCGTCTTCATTACCGCACTCGTTAATCGGATGCGCATAACAAGCGTTTATCGGGCACAGTACCGGTGTAACATTGGACTTGCACATAAGGTTTTTTGGCGGTGCTTCGGTATTGAGGTAGGCATAAAAGGTATAAGTGATATCGGGGTACTCTTGCGCGAAAGCATCCGATAGGGCGTTGGTAAAAAGCACGATTGTTGCGGAAAGACTGCCGTATTGCTCATAAAGTGCCTTGCAGGTTTCGCACTGACAATAATCCTGATTGTCCTTTTGCCCCACATGTATAATGTTCTGCCCCGGCGCGGCACGCTGAATGAGTGCCCTTGCATTGGCTATCGCAGTTTGCAGGGTACCGGGGTTTGAAAGGCAGACATGTGCGGCTGTACGCTCCCCTGTATCCTCACGATAGGCGAAGTATTCGGGGTGCGTCGTGATAAGACTGTCCGGCACGAATTTGTCCATACTGACGTCCCAGGTGATGTTGTTGTAGCCGCCACCAAAGGCCGGCGTGTTGAGGTGGACATTGCCCTTGTGTTTGACCTGCCACGCAACGGAGCCGTCGCCATTGAGGTGGCGCGCTTCAAAAACGGGAATCTGGGTATCGTCAAGCTGAGCGTTGATTTTAACCGTGCTCATTTCCGGTATCGTTGTCACCGTATCGGTAAACCAGCGGCAACCCAGCTGCTCTTCAAGGAAGGTATACACGCCGTAAAGCGTGCCCCTGAGTTCACCGCCCGCAATAATGAGTTTTTCGCCGGAAACCAAAAGCCGAAAACCTTCGTCACCGAACGCTTGACGGTCGATGGTGTAACTCCTCGCATCTTCCCTATTGGTTTTGCCGACAATTATTTCTTTAGGCGAGGGAGAGTCCGCATCGGTTTTGAGCGTCAGGGTTACACCGCTGATTTGCGCAAGATAGCTTTGCAGCTCGTTCGCGGCGGTAATCTCAGAAGGACTCGCATCCGCGCCACGGACGATAGAATAGAGACTATCGCCGTTTTCAACCAGTGTCAACCATTCGGTCACCTGCGTTTCGACCGTTGGGGTTCCACCGTAATCGACTTCTTTTTCATAGGGAATGATGCTGAATGTCATGCCTAAGAACTGTAGCAGGGCAAGTGCGCTTGAAAGAAATTTTACAAATGTCATTTCAATACCTCTCTCTTTTTAATCCACTGATGAAATTCGATTGAACGATTTTACAGTAGTTTTGCAACAACTCTTCTTTGGATTTATAATAATGTCATTATTACATGTTCTATAACGCAACATACTTCTGTAACGGGCTATTCGGTTTGTCCGGTATTGTTCTGGTTAACCTTCCTTGTTTGATTAATTCATTTATATATGTTTGAATAAAATGATTTTTATCATTCAACTTAAGCTCACGCATTAAATCTTCACGTGACTGAGGTGTTTCACATAACGCCAATATCCTTCCCATTCTCATCTCGACTGTTGGGGCATCTGTTGGGGTATCTGTTGGGGTCCCTGTTGGGGTATCTGTTAAGGCGCCTTCCTCACCGCTTCTTCCGCTTCTAAAGAACACAACCACAAATCCAGATTTAAGCATTTTAAATTCAATCTTACACTTCTGTTCATTACATACATCCGTTATTCTCTTAAGTCCCGTGCCGAAGCTCTCAACATCTTTTGAATAGTACAATACGGAGGTAATCAACGGATTTCTGCGAACAGGTCTTTCACCACCGAATATAAAGTCTTCGGGTTTGTAGCCTTCCGGAAAACTGCCGGGATTATAAATCTCAACTCTGTCTTTGAAAATTGCGACCTCGTTGCTTTGGCAAGCCCCGTAGTCTTTGTGGCAAAAAGAGTTAATCAACGCTTCTCGAATTGCATCAGTTGGTATTTCGGGAATTTCCTTGCGTTGCAATGAACCGTCGAATTCTACCCTCCAATGAATATTGTTTTTGATATACTTTTCAGCTGCTAAAACAAGTTCAAAAACTGTTCCGTGCTGACGCTGTATATCGTTAAACGTAAGCCTTTCGGTTCCCGCAAATATTGCCATCTGTAACTCTGTATATTGGTTGTCGCAAAACAGGACCATCCCGGCATTCAAAAGTTTATCTCCGTTTGTCAAAAACAGTTTGTTCAGTGCTGAAACCTTGTCCGAATATTCAAAATCTATACGTTTGGCAGAATGTCCTCGCTCTAAATAATCTATTATATCTTTATCTGAAACCTGATGGACCGTATAATCTGAAATATTTCTCTCCCAAGCATTCTCAGAGTTTTCGTTTTTAAGCACATATGCCGTCAGTTCCTTTTGCGACATCACTTTGTCTTCATCAGCCACTCTTATGCGGGCAACATTGTAAGCGAAATATGGCGTGTTGTATCCTTCAAACCTCACAAAAATACACTCGCAATCATCAACCCTTATTGAACTGATTTCGGGGAATATCCGTGGTTCTATATGTATTGTATATTGCTTGGCTTATTTCGCGCAGCGTCTTTTCGGAAACATCCTGTCCGACAGGCATTCCATCGGATTTTAAGCCGAAATACAATTCGCCCTTTTGGTGCTTGTTTAAGATTGCACCAATAGAGATAACAGCTTCCTTTAATTCTCCGGTAGACTTTTTGAATTCGAGTGTTTCCGTTTCTCTGCCTAAATTCATTTTATTAAGCTCCTACTCGTAACATAACTGCACAACATTATCGATTCTGCTATGACAACTTCAACCGTCTTGATACATTATTTTTAACATTTTCTTATTAATTTAGCGAACAAAATTCATAAATATTTTGTCTTCTCTTTCCGGCTCTTTCACAGTGCCCTTGCTGTGTTCGACCAGCTTCAGAAGCCAGGCCATGTTTTTGCCGAGCAGACGCATTATCTGAACGCCTTCAACATCCTGCAGCACCTCGCCCGGTTTTGCGCCATGGATAACATTCCAATAGTTGGAGGTCGGCATCAACATTTCGGAACAATTTAAATAGTTGTTGAGTTGGTCAAAGGTTGTGACCCCACCCGACCGCCGAACTGCAACAATTGCGGCGCCGACTTTGTGCCGGAACAGTCTGTCGTTGCAGCCCTGCACATAAAAGGCACGGTCCAAAAAAGATTTCATGTCTGCGGTGATACCGGCGTAATGTACTGGGGAGCCTATTAGTATTCCGTCAACAACCTTGATTTTTTGAATCCAATCATTTACTTCGTCTCCCGCCAGAACACATTTTTCGTCCTTGTTTTGCCCACACAATCCACAGCCGGTGCAACCGCTGATAGGCTTGCCGCCAACGTGAATAATTTCTGTCTCGATGCCTTCTTTTTCCAGCTCATCCAAGACTAATTTTATTGCGTGATAGGTGTTGCCCTGTTTGTTGGGACTGCCGTTAAAAGCAATGACTTTCATGGACATGTATCCTTTCTTATGCGGGATGTCGAGGACGCACCCCATACAATTTGTTCGTAACCGTTCTCCAATTGTTTCTCATGGCGCAGCCATACTTCTCTATCGCTTCCCTGGCAACCGTAGGTCATCCTTAAATCTTGTTTTCTCCTGCGACATCTCTTCCGCCGTGGAGTTGCGGATAATAGCTTGCAAACATATGCTGTGGTTTTTCGTCAAAGTCCATGGCAATAATGGTAATGCCAGCAGTTTTGTCCGGCGAAGTCTTTGGCATATTTTTAAGCAGAATGCGATGACCTTTATGCTCAAACGCAATCGGCGTTTTATCCTTAAGTAAATAAACCGCTTTGGGTGCGTTTATGTAGCCGCCGATACCCATTTCCCCGGTTGTGGGCCATATCCAAGTCCACAGGTAAACCGACTTGCCATCGGAAGATGCACTTGTAAGCCCATTTGCACCGAACCAACTGCCGTTTTCTCCGCTGTTTTTGATAAGCTTGCCATAAACTGCTTTACCGTTTTGCTCTAACCACTTGCCAACCTTTGTTAAAGGCTCCACTGCGTCTGCCGGCACGGAGCCGTCCGGTGCCGGGCCAATGTTTAGCAACAGATTGCCACCACCCGAAGCACAGGTTTGCAGCATACGGATAATCCGCTG
>JAAYFA010000343.1 GCA_012728445.1 Clostridiales bacterium
GAGTAAAGGCGCACAACCGCTCCAGGTTACAGATAGCCGTTTCCAAGGACGAGGGCAAAACATGGCAATTCACACCGTTGGAGCTTGACAAAAATGGTATCAGGGACAGCGGCTATTCGGCTATCACCGAGGGACCGGACGGGAGTATCTACGTCACCTACAGTTACGATGACGAAAACGTTATGAATAATATCCGTTGCGCAACGATAAAAAAACATGATGACAATTAGGTAAAGGAGAAGAAATGAAAGACTTAAAGAAATTGACCATTCTGCATTCGAACGATTTACACGGCGACTTTTTGGCAAAGGAAACGGACGAAAAGCTCTTGGGCGGCGTGTCCATGCTTTCGGGCTACATCAACAAGGTACGGGATGAAGAAAACGCTCTTTACGTCATTTCCGGCGATATGTTCCGCGGGTCGCTGATTGACCAGGAATACCAGGGGATTTCCACCATAGAGATTATGAACCTGCTCGCACCGGATGTGGTCACGCTCGGCAACCATGAGGTGGATTATGGTATCGCACACCTCCTGTTTTTGGAAAAATGTGCCCGCTTTCCCATTATCAATGCCAATATCTACATTACCACAAACCACGTGCGGATGTTTCGTTCGCACATTATTCTGATGACGGGCGGCATACGCATACTCTTTATCGGTGTGCTGACGAAAGATGTGCTTGCCCAAACCAGGCAGGATGAACTTATTGGTACCTTTGTGGATGTAAACGAAGCAGCGCAGGAAATCGGCAAAATTTGCAACAACTACCGCACGGAGGACATAGATTTTACCGTATTATTGACGCACATCGGGTTTGAGGAAGATAAAGTACTGGCCGCTAAATTGGACAAAGAGTGGGGCGTTGATATCATTATCGGCGGGCATTCCCACACTCTGCTTTCGGAACCTTTCGTTGTAAACGGCATCCCGATTGTGCAAGCAGCCACGGGCAGTTCGCAAATCGGCCGTTTCGATATTATGGTGGATAGAAATACCAACGCTATTGATACGTATACATGGGAACTGGTCCCCATAGACGAAGACCATTGTCCGCAAGACAAAGCGCTGGAGCAATTAATCAGAAAATACAAGGAGAAAACCGACGAAAAATATACCCGTATCGTCACCCGGTTTAAAAGTGAGTTTACCCACCCCGTGCGCAACCAACAAACGCAGCTTGGCAACTTGTTCAGTGATATTTTTCAGCAGTCCCTCGGTATTGATATTATGTTGCTGGGCTCCGGCAGTATACGAACAGAGGCGCTCGGGCCAATTTTGGAACTGCAGGATTTACTCGTTGCCTTCCCGTATGACGATGCCGTTTTCCGTATTAGTGTGACGGGCAAGCAGCTGCGGCAAATGATGTTGTTCGTGCTAAGGGATGAGTCGTTTGAAGGGCATACGGAGTTTTATCAATTGTCCAAAGGGATATATTTGGAGTATTCCAGAGGCAAACGCACCATTGAACGCTTTACGTTGAACGACGAAGATATTGATGACAGCCGCATCTATACCGTTGGTCTGCAGCAGTTCCATTTTAACAATATTGAACAATTTTTCGGCCTTGACCCGGAAGAAATCGCCGCAAACCGCAAACCGAAAGTGCTGTCCACATCGACTGTCGATATACTGGACGAGTATCTGTGCCAGGTTGAACTGGTCCAGCCGGTTACCATGGATAGACTGATCATTTTGCCATAGATTGAGGATTGAAAATTATCTAAAGGGTGAGTATGTTGAAAACCATTGAATATTCGACAGAGTTTTGCGGGGGCGGTGGCGGAATCGCCGGCTTATGTGCGGCTATTGCGGCGGCAAGGCATGGGGCAAAGACCGTGCTGGTGCACGACCGCCCCGTTTTGGGCGGCAACGCCTCAAGTGAAATTCGTATGTGGATTTGCGGCGCACGCGGCCAAGATAACCGGGAAACCGGTATTGTCGAAGAGCTCATGTTGGAAAACTTCTATCAAAACGCGGGGCTGAAGTACACCTTATGGGACAGCGTGCTCTCCGAAAAGGCAATGCTCGAGCCAAACTTAACCTTGCTTTTAAACACAAGCTGTTTTGAAGCCAAGACGCAGAACAGCAAAATAAAAAGCATCAAAGCCTGGCAGCCGAATGCCGAAACCTTTCATGTCATTAAGGCGGAATATTTTGCCGATTGTTCCGGGGATTCGATTTTAGCACCGCTGACGGGTGCCGAGTTTATGCAAGGTCGTGAATCCAAGGCGGACTTTAACGAATCCATTGCCCATGACGAGCCGGACAGCAAAACCATGGGCATGAGTTGCCTGTTCCAAACAAGGGAAACGACATCGAGAAAAACCTTCATCCCACCCACATGGGCATACAAATACCCCACCGAAGAGGATTTGGCTCATAAGGGGCATAACACAGAAACCAACTTTTGGTGGATTGAAATCGGCGGAGAAGACGACTGCATACACGACACGGATAAGTGCCGCGACGAACTGCTCAAAATCGCCTACGGCGTATGGGACCATATGAAAAACCATGGCGACCACGGCGTGGACAACTGGGAGCTGGAATGGATTGGCTTTTTACCCGGCAAGCGGGAAAGCCGCCGTTATACAGGCAAACATATCATCACGCAGAACGATGTGCAAAGTGAAGGTCGGTTTGAGGACATTGTAGCTTACGGCGGTTGGCCGATAGACGACCACTTCCCGGCGGGCTTTTATTACACTGCAGGAGACCTTGCCGTGGACACCCACGCACCGTCTCCTTGGGGTATTCCGCTGCGCAGCCTGTATTCAAACAATATCGAAAACCTCGTTTTTGCCGGGCGCAATATTAGCGCCACCCACGCCGCCATGAGTTCATCGCGCGTAATGGCGACCTGCGGCATTATGGGGCAAGCTATCGGCACGGCTGTTGCCATGGCTATTAGTGAAAACGCATCACTTGAACAAATTAATATCGCCGCCCTACAGCAAAAGCTGATGGACGACGACTGCTATATTCCTTGGCACAACCGCCGGGTATCCGCCATTTCTCAAAATGCGCACTGCAGTGCGGACGTTGTTCGTAACGGCATCGACCGGGGCGGAGAAAATTGTTGGGTGGGTAGTGCCGGCGACTTTATTGAATACACTTTTGAAAAACCGCAAAAAATATCCGGCATCAGGCTCGTTTTTGACAGCGACCTGAACCGGAAATATCAAAATATGCCCTGCAATTACCCGTTGGTGGAAGAACGCTTTAAACTGCCCAAAACCTTGACAAAAGAGTATAAGATTGTTGGCATAGACAAGGACGGGAAAGAGCATATTACACTTGGAACCCTTAACCATCAACGGTTTGTGAGACATGTGGTGGATTGGGAAGTTGTGTCTGTAAAGCTTTACCCCTTGTCAACTTGGGGAGAGGATAAATTCAAGATTTTTGGGTTTGAAGTCAGTTGATTGTTCTGCTTTCTTGAAACACAGCGATCATTTTTGAACAAGCTAATAAAAATAGTCGGCATATTTTTTTCTTTGAAGATTACTGTGTTTCAATAATATTTCATTAGAAAATGGAGGTGGTCGTTATAAATATATCCGATATCAGCAAAATGAGTAGCAGCAATATCGTAAGTGTGAACCCCAATCAACTTGAAATATATGCGGATAGCATTACTTTGGATAATCTGGCGCAAGGCGACAAAGCCCGTGATAAAATTCGGGATGAAGCTTCACTAAAGCGGCACCAAGCGGCTGTGAAAGCGTCTTTTGAGCGGGCTATTTGCGGTTTGCCCAATCCGGGCAAAGTAAATACCACCATAACAAATACTTTTACCACAGGCAACTTAATCTGTGAATCGTTGATATTGGAAACACTGCCGGGTTATTTTGCAACCGCCAATATCTATAAACCGGCCGATGCAAAGGGTAAGCTGCCTGCGGTGCTGATGGTATGCGGCCATTCTGCCCAAGGACGAATGGAAACGGTTTACCAGCGTGTGCAGCGAACCATCGCTTCTGCCGGATTTGTTGTAATGGGGCTGGACCCAATAGGCCAAGGCGAGCGTTTTAGTTATTTGGAGGATGGGCGGCACATACCGGCTGTTGCGCCTTGCACCAATGAACATGATTACGCCGGTGTTCAATGCCTTTTGGCCGGGGTAAGCATCACACGCTATTTTGTTCATGACGGCATATGCGCACTGGACTACCTTGCATCCCGTGATGATGTGGATGCCGATAAAATAGGCGTAACAGGCTCCAGCGGAGGCGGTACGCAAACATCTATGTTGATGATGGCCGCACCGGAAAAAATTGCCGCTGCGGCACCCGCTACTTTTATTTCGGACCGTAAAGCAATTTTATATAGCAGACAGGCCCAGGACCTGGAGCAAATATGGCCGGGTATGGTAAAGGATGGCTTTGACCATGCGGATATTTTGGCTTGCATGGTCCCCAAACCGGTTATGCTATTAACGGTCGATTCGGACTTTTTCCCGCTTGAAGGTGCCCACCGAACGATTGAAAAAACAAAAAGACTCTGGGAACTGTCCGGCAGCGGGGATAAGCTTGAAATCTGCACGGATACCTCGGGACATGCCTATACCTTCACACTGGCGAACGCCGCAGCGGACTTCTTCTCCCGCGCACTCAAAGGTGTACCATGTAAAGCGCTTGAAGATATGGAAACGCTGGAGGAAGAAAAGCTGTACGCAACCAAAACAGGTCAAGTGGTAACATCCCTCCACTCCCGTATCATCCACGACTTTGTTCTGGACGAATTACAAGAAATAAACGAGCAAAACTCAAAAATAAATTTTGAAACTCGACGAATATCGGCACGCAATTTTATTAAAACACAGGCTGAAAATTATAAGCCTTATCCCTTATACATCAAGCAAAAATATGCGCCCCAAAATGGGGAGTTTAGCGTTTACAATTTAGACATGGAGCTTTACACTTGGTACCAGCAAGAGGGTATACATAACTTTGGTATTTACTTTAATAAATGTTCAACCAAGCCGAGCAAAACAATCATTGCGGTTTGGGACGGGGGAACCACTTTGCTGCACAAGCACCTCGACGAAGTGATGGATTTATGCGAGCAGGGCTACGGGGTGTTTGTGGTTGACTTAACGGGCACAGGCACGGTCAGCGATGGGCTGTATAATGCCGGTCAACCCGACTATTACTATACACGCATGAATACCTTTTGCACAAACTTGCTCGTCAACGGTGATAATCTACCCGCCATGCGTGTGCGGGGACTTATAAAAGCAATAGATGTTGCGGAAAGTTTTGCAGGCAAAGGCGCAGAAATCAGCGTTTTAACCCACGGCGCTTTTAATCTTTATGCCTTAATGGCAAAAATGATGGATGCCCGCATTCATCATGTAGATGAGAGGACACCACTAGAGAGTGTTAAAAAGTTTGCCCAGCGGAAGTATTATAACCATAACAACATTTTTGCGATTTTGATGCCGGGGATGTTGCGGGAATTTGATTTGGATGAGTTGAGAAGATTTTGTGATTACCAACAAAAGTCAAAATAGTTCGACTATATTATACGAATGTTGGGAAATTTTGAAAAATACTATCAATTGATATTGACAATCGTTAATTAGTAGTGTAATATAAGGTAGCAAGGAGATGTTTTTGTTATAAAACTGCATAAATGTAGATCAAGCAGAAGCGATATTCGGAAATTCTTGGCTGACATAAAAAAGATATTATCAGAAGATGTGTTTGATATTGATTCAGATATTCAGATTCAATATACAAAAAAAGACGAAGATCCCTTGAGCAAATATACAACTCAGAACACTTTACTTGCGCTGGAATATGACACACGAGATGTTGTGGAAGAACTAAAAAAACTTACGGTTGAAAACTACTATGAATCAATGGTTGACGATAGAGGTGAAGAATGGAATTTGTTCCATGTATTCAAAGTAATAATACAAGGGGAAGATATCTACGTTAAAGTGAGGATAAAACGATTGTCAAAAGACATCGTGTTTTGTATATCTTTTCATTTTGCTGAGTTCCCAATGATCGAGATGCCATATACAACATCAGTTTGAAAGGATGAATGAGTAATGTCAAATAATATTTTAATTAGAAAAATTGATATGGAATGCGCTTTATGTGCTAAGAATCACCAAGTCGAAGAAAGGAAAAGAATTACGAAAGCTATTATTAAGAACGAGGAAGTTGATTTTGAAGAAATCTACTACTTATGTGACAATTGCGAAAATGATGAAAATGAGTTTATACCGGCAAAAATAATGGATTCCAATTTGTTGTGTGCAAGAAATGCGTATAGAAAAAAGATGGGCTTATTGACATCAAGCGACATAGTTGGAATCCGAAATAAATATGGGTTAACTCAAATGGAAATGGCAAACCTCTTAGGCTGGGGTGAAGCAACAATTTCCCGTTATGAGTCAAAAGCTATCCAAGATGAAACTTACGACAGTATTTTACGATTAGTTAATGAAAATCCGATGGAAACATTAAAATTTTACAAAAGAAATAAAATGAAATTTTCTTCATTAAGAATGTTAGAGATTAAGGAGAAGATTATAGAGAACCTTAACGAATATGGTAAAGAATATTTAAGACGGCAGGAATTAGAAAGCGAATATGTTTGCTATCAAGACCCATCAGATTATAATGGAAATCAGACCCTTAATATTGATAAGGTAGAGAGCATTGTTACATATTTTGCTATTAATATTTCCACATTGTACAAAGTCAAATTAATGAAGCTTCTATGGTATGCAGATGCATTAAACTTTAAATTATATGATAAGTCTATGACGGGGTTAGTGTATGCTCATATGCCAATGGGGGCATTGCCGGTTGGACATTATAAATTGTTGGGCTTAGAATTAATTAACTCCCAAGAAGAATATGACGACAATGGTAAATCATCATACAAAATTTTACCAAGTAACAGAATTGACTTTTCAATTTTGTCGAAAGAAGAGTTAGAAGTCCTTTCTTCAGTAGTTAAGAAGTTCAAAGCTTTTTCCGGACAGCAGCTAGCGGAATATATGCATAGAGAAATCGCTTATCAACAAACGAATGAAAAGCAGGTGATACCATTTAGCCTTACCAAACAATTACTAGATTTTTAATCGTGATGAGGTATTATGTGTATTGCCAAATATAAACTTAAAAAACAACCGCCAATCATTTGTTTAGCGGTTGTTTTAATTATATACGTTGACGCCATATATGGCGTCTCTCTACTACGGAAAGATGTTTGTGGAGCCTTTTATTTCGGTTTGCGCGGAATTGATGCCTGTTTTAGTAGCATATGGAACTGTTACTTCGTTATTTGCCGATTAAGTCCGTATAATTGGTGTAAATTCAAAATAAAA
>JAAYFA010000187.1 GCA_012728445.1 Clostridiales bacterium
AGATAACCGAGCTTGTTATTCAAGACGATATTATAAAGTACACCGTTTACAGGTCGCCTGCGAGTGGCAGCGCACAGTATGCAGAACGTTACCACACCATTGTTGTTACGCCCCCTGTGGCGCCAACCCTTTCTCAAACGCCTACAACACCCACAAATGGGAATGTCACGGTTACCATATTTTACCCCGCCGATGCGGCGGTGAAAGAATACAAGGTTGGCACCGCGGGAGCTTGGACCGCCTATACCGGTGCAGTGGTTTTAACGGCCAATAATACGGTAAAGGCCAGGTGTAAGGATGAGTTCGGAAACTGGAGCAATATCGGTTCAATAACTGTCGGGAATATTTGGAAACTTGTTGTGCGTGAAGGCTCAACGACTGTCATCAACCCGCAAACCAACTTTGTTTACGGCCTCAAAGACAGCTTGACAAAAGCTGATTTTGAGAATGGCTTTATTCGGATTAGCGGTGATGTAAAACTTGAATATGAGTTTTTTGCCGGCGTGTTTGGTACAGGCACAAAGGTTAAACTGGTTGATAACACAACGCGGTCAGTTTTGCTTACCTATACCATCCTCATCTTCGGTGATATCAATGGGGATGGCAATATTGACGCAATTGATGCGGGCGTGTTGGTTGACTATGAAAACTCCACTAATTCTTGGGACGCTCTTGCCGATGCTGCGCAGTACAAAGCGAGTGATGTCAACGGTGACGGAAACATTGACAGCATCGATGCCGGAATATTGGTTGATATTGAAAACAATTTGAAAACCATCAACCAAGCAACCGGCTTAGCGGCATAAACAAGTGTAAAAAAATCAAAATGCTGTGAGCTTCAGGTTTGTTCCTGAGCTCACAGCATTTTTCTCTGCAAAAGTGTTAAAGAATTGCTTTTATAATATTCTTCATTCATTCCGATAGGCTCGTTCTTTGTATGGGATCTGTTATTTTTATTCCGTCCAGTAAGCCGGTGTCAGCCAGAAGTTCGGGGTGGTTGAAATCGGTCCGCCCAGGGTCAGGTCCGTTATGCCTGAATCGATGATGTCATTATAAAGCCTTTCGTTTTCCTTTAGCCTATTGATGTTAAGGGGGAAAAACTCATCCACAAATAAGTCTGCCTTGTAAGTTCGGAACGAAAGTCGTGAACGTTGAATATCTGCCAATTGCTGGTCGTTGCCCGCATGTTTTTCGGCGGCATCCCAAAGGGCGTCAATTCGTTTTCTCTCTTTACCGGTAAAAATAAGACCCTCATACTGCCATTGGAAAATATGGATATGATGGCTTGTGTTGAGTGTCTTGTTTGTGATGATGTCGATATAATCTTTAATATACTGGGCGGAGTCCTCACCGTAATACCCCTTTAAAAAGTCGTCCATCAGGTATTCCACATCAGCAGTCGGGTCCCAGAGCAATTTTGCAAGGATATACGCGCGCAGTTCACCGAACTCGCCGCTGACAGACGCCGCGTTGCCTTCTTCAAAAACGCCCTTCACATTGTTTGCGGCAAAAAATTGCATATTGGGGGAGAGTATTTGGAAATTGGCAAAAATACTCAGGTACATCATGAAGTTGGTGGTGTAGTCCCACACATAAAGGTTTTTGCAGATGTCGCCCCAGCCCTTCATATCATTCGCAAAAGCCGATTCAACATCGGCGGTGCGCGCCCGAAGGGAATCAAGCTCGATAAACGGGAATTTGTCCAGCCTGTTCTCACTGCGGATTCTCATGATACCGCATTCCTCCAGCGGGTGGGAAAAGCAACATTCAATAGAACACAGGCGAACAAGAACATTGTCACGCGGTACGATGTTTTGGGGCGGTGTTCTTGTGTATTGGTAAGCAAAAGTATCAAATTGGGCATTTGGGAACTCATCTTCGAGTGCTGCGGCCACTTGGTTTACAAACCAAATGTTTGTGCCGGAAGGCCCGCCATACATTGCATCGGAAGCCTTGCAGTGTTCACACTGGCAGTAGCCGCCGTTGTCGTTTTGTGTAATGGAAACTATTCTTGCCCGTGGGCTGGCAAGCAGCGCTGCCCTCACGTTTTGGGTAACGATTGCCAAAACATCGGGGTTCGTCAGGCAGCGCTGGTCGGTTGTCCAAGCGGCTTTGTCTTCTCTGTAAGAAAAATATTCGGGGTACTCTTCAAAATTACTTTCCGGTAAAAGCGAGCTCATAGAATGGCAGCCGTTGGCATAAAAAACACTGCCACCGTATGCCGTGGAACGAGTACCTTCGTTCATTTTCTGCTTGACGATCCAGCTTTCGTTCAAGGCACAGTTCCAGTCTTGGTAACGGTATTCGAAAACAGGTTTTTCGGAATAGTTGAGTCGAGCGTCGATTTTAATGCTTGCATTTTCCGGAATGACCTCGGTCTGTGGTGTAAACCAGCGGCATCCCAGCGACTTTTCAAGGAAGTCATAGACACCGTAAAGTGTCCCCCTGAGTTCTCCGCCGGCGATGAAAAGCCTGCTGCCGATGGCTTCAATTTGAAAGCCCTCGTCACCGAGCGCTCCACGGTCAATAGCAAAGCCAAACTGTTCTTCACGGCTTGTTCGACCGACAAGAATTTCGTTCTCACGCACCCTTGCGGTATCTTGTGTAATCTCAAGTGTTTTTCCGCTGATTTTTGCGATATACTTTTGGAGCTCCCCGGCGGCCGTGTTTTCGGCAGGGGAGCAGGCAGCGCCTTTAACAATCACATAGTCGCTTTCACCGTTTTCGACAAGTGTCAGCCACTCGATGATAGCCGGCGCCGTATACGGTATGCCGCCGTAATCAATGTCGTTTACCTGTTGGTTGAAAATGCTTAAAGTGAACGAGGTAAGGATTTGGGAAAGTGCGACGATAATAGAAACCAATTGTTCAACCATTTCCAATCACTCCTGTTCAAATATTAGCTGACGGTGGATTTAGGTTAGAATAAGCCCCGGGGTACAATAAGCCTGTAGTTAGAATAAGCCCCGGGCTTAGAATAAGCCCGTAGTTACCCCGTTTTCATCCAAATCAATATTCACAGCCGACGGGATTTTGCCAAGGCCGGGCATGGTCATAATCGCCCCGCAGACAAATACCACAAAGCCCGCGCCGGCGCTTAGCCTAATTTCGCGCACATGAATATGAAAATGTTCCGGTGCGGCCAGCAGCGTTGCCTCGTCACTAAAACTGTACTGCGTCTTGGCAATACATATAGGTAGTTCGCCGTACCCCATGGCCTCAATTTCGGCCAGTTGCTTTGCGGCAGAAATCTCAAACGTGACGGTATTGGCCCTGTAAACCTTTGTGCACACAGCCACCATTTTTTCTTTAAGCGACTGATTTGATTCATAAGCAAGCGTGAGTTTGGAGGGGGAGTCGGCAAGCTCAACCACCTTTTGCGCCAAATCCAAAGCGCCTTCGCCCCCCTTGGTGAAAACTTCGCTGAGCGCACAGGGGACACCGATTTTTTCACACGAGTCAAATAGGAATTCATGTTCTTGCTTGCTGTCGGTCGGGAAGGCGTTGATAGCCACGCATACCGGCAGCCCAAACCCATCACGTATGTTTTCAATATGGCGCAACAGGTTCGCGGAACCTTTCGCCAAATAATCGGTATTCGGCACGCCCAGTTGTTCTTTCGGGCAGCCACCGTGGTGCTTGAGCGCCCGTACCGTTGCGACAATAACAACCGCATCCGGCTTAATGCCACCTTTGCGGCATTTAATATCCAAAAACTTTTCTGCGCCAAGGTCCGCACCAAAACCGGCTTCCGTTACGGTATAATCCGCAAGTTTCAACGCCATCTGCGTGGCAATCAAACTGTTGCAGCCGTGGGCAATGTTCGCAAAAGGTCCGCCGTGTATCAGGGCGGGGGTATGTTCTATGGTTTGCACCAAGTTTGGGTTAAAGGCATCTTTGAGCAGTACTGCCATGGCACCCGCCGCACCAACTTCTCCACAGGTGACGGGCTTGCCTTCGTAGGTAAAGCCGACAACGATTTTTGCGAGTCGGTCTTTTAAATCCGCAAGGTTTTCTGTCAGGCAAAAAATTGCCATCACTTCGCTCGCGGCCGTGATGTCAAAGTTATCCTGCCGGGGGATGCCGTTGGGGTTGCCACCAAGGCCGTTGACCATAAAACGTAGCTGGCGGTCGTTCATATCCATACACCGCTTCCAAGTGATGCGGTTGGGGTGCAGACCCAGCGGATTGCCGTGAAAGATTGAATTGTCAATCATCGCGGCCAACAAATTGTTCGCCGCCGCAATCGCGTGCAGGTCGCCTGTAAAATGCAGGTTGATGTCTTCCATAGGCAGCACCTGTGCATACCCACCGCCCGCCGCGCCGCCCTTGACGCCAAACACCGGGCCAAGGCTCGGTTCACGTATCACCAGCATAGCCTTTTTGTTAAGTTTGCTCAGTGCGTCCGCAAGCCCGACACTGATGGTGGTTTTACCCTCGCCCGCAGGGGTGGGGTTGACGGCGGTGACCAAAATCAACTTGCCGTTTGGCTTGTACTTGTTTTTTTTCACAAGTCGATGGTCGATTTTTGCCTTGTATTTTCCATAAGGATAGAGCGAATCGCTATCAATCTCAAGCTTCGCCGCAATTTCCGTTATCGGCTTTAAGCTTGCTCTCTGTGCGATCTCAATGCTGCTTTTCATTTTTTAGTCCGCCTTTTCATAATAGCCGGAAGGTTGTGCCCATCCGGAATCAAATAGTTTTTTCTTGTCTTCCATTGTAATATTAACAAAAAACAGCTGTTAATGCAACAGAAAAGGTTGCTCGGGCTGCGGGGAATTTGCAAGGAAAAACAAATAGTCTTTCATCTGTTAGAGATGAAAGACTATTTGTCCAAATTAAGGTAAACGCAACAGCGCTCTATCGTTGCCAAAGTTATTGACGCCGTCAAGCCCGTTTTCTTTTAAGCCCGAGCCTGCTTTTGATGAAATTGATAATGGCGTCGGCTACTTTATACTCTAAGCGGTCCTCTTCATTAAGTTGATTGCAAACTAAAGACGCCTTGTTCCACTGGTTTAAATAAATATTCAACATATTAGCCTCCTACGTTTTATTGTTATGTCTGATAGTGTTCTGTTAGACAGTGTTCTATCTGATGTAGTAATAATAACACACATTTCTTGTTCTGTCAAACATTTTTCAAAAAAATAAAAAAATAAAACCGCCCGGTTTTAACGCATCGTTAACCGGACGGTCCATTTTTAAGGTGTTACTATTTGTTACGTTTTTCAAAATCTTCGTCGATGCTATCTTTCCAGTCTTCACTGACTTTCGCACAGGTGCGAAAGTTCATCACCGCGTTGCTGACAACTTCATAATTGAGCTGTGTGCCTTGACTGTCCGCATGGTAGTTTGCCGAGCGGTTGGCATCAATGCCGAATTGGGCGGCCGTTTCGACGGCGTCGATGTTTGCACCAAGGAAGATGAATTCCCAGTCATGCGTTTTTTTTTGTTGCTCAATCATCTGCTTGATCTTTTGGTACGTATACTCTTTGCTCGCATTCTCATAGCCGTCTGTTGTGATGACGAACATGACTTTACTTGCGCGCTCTTGTTCGGCTGTGTGCTTTTGGGCGTTCTCGATTTTTTTGATTGTTGTGCCGATGGCATCGAGCAACGCTGTGCTGCCCCGTGTGAAGTACTCTTTGTCCGTGATGGGTGCAACACCGTTGAGGTTGATACGGTCATGGAGCAGCTCGTACCGGTCATCAAACAACACGGTAGTGATGACGCATTCGCCTTCGACCTTCTTCTGCTTGTTCAGCAGTGAGTTGTAGCCCCCGATCGTATCGCTCTCCAGCCCACCCATGGAGCCGCTGCGGTCCAGAATGAATACCAATTCCGTTAAATTGTCTTTCATGTTTGTGTTCTCCCTTTTCATTATTTCGGTCGTTGTTCCCGACCCGATGACTAAAGGATAACACATAAAAACACGGCTTGTGTCGCCTGCAAAGCGACATTTACATACCGAGTAGCGGCTGTTCAAAGGCGAATAGTGTTTCGTTAATTTCAAAAATATTATAATTACTTTCCTTAATAAAATACTCAACGATAACATCAAAATAGGTGCTGTGAGAAATCGCCATCCCGGCCCGGAGCAGCAAATCTTTGGTTTCATCAAGGTTCAATTTAAGCGCAATAGCCAACGCAAATGCAGTCGATTTGCTTGGCCTGTAATTTTCATTGTTTCTGATTTTTGAAAAAAGTCTGCGATCAATGTTCGCTCGTCCGTACACAACAGCGTCCGTTTCTCCTTTTTCGTCTATCAAACGCAGTAGCATCGTTGAAAACGTTTCGTCGAGCTTTATATCCTCAAGGCTTCTGGAACCTTTTTCGTCTGCAAATGCTGGCGTTATCTCCGTGGCATTGACAGAAAAATAAGCCATATCAAATTCATAAAGATTTTCATTGGCTTGCATTTCCCGCAGCTCAAAATCTTGCATCATCCGTCGATTTTTTGGTGAGGGGTACTCATCCTCAAAGTTCTCTTCGATGTATTGTGTTACCGAGTTAAAAAGTTTCTCGCTGATTTCAAAAGCCTTGTTATCGTAAACAACAAGGGTGACGAGCATATCGTTTTCCGCTAAAAAGGCTTGAATGGTTTGCGTCGCGGCTTTGAGCGCTTGCTCCTTCGGGTAACCGTAAATACCGGCGGAAATCAGCGGGAAAGCAATGCTTTGTAGCCCATACTCTTTGGCCAGACCCAGCGCATTGTTGTAGGCATTGCGCAACAAGGCCTCTTCGTTTTTGTCTCCGCCGTGCCAAATCGGGCCGACCACATGGATGATGTAATCCGCCGGCAGATTGTAACCTTTCGTAATCACCGCCCCGCCGACCGCACACCCGCCGATGGCATCGCATTCTTTTTGCAAGTCCTCCGCGCCCGCGGCAGCGAATATTGCACCGCAGACACCGCCGCCTTGTTGAAGCTTTGCATTCGCAGCGTTGACAATGGCATCGGCTTTGACCTTGGTTATATCGTTCCGGATGATTTCAAATGGCATTTGGGCTGCCTCCTTTTCGCAATACGCCGTTGCTTTCTTTAAACGATTATATCATAAACTTAATGCAAATATAACACATCGTATCGCGATGTGCAAGGTGGTTGAAGTTATAACGACAATCCGTTAGAATAAATTCAATAGATTATAATGCACTGTGAAATGAGGTTAACGGGATGGAACAGCATTTTGAAACACCGATGAATTTTGACGCTGTGAAAGACGGCAAAACCGACGCCACCGGGGTAATTGTTGCTGCACTCAACTATGCCCATACAAACGGCATTGCCGATGTGACGTTTCCACCGGGGGACTATTTGCTAACCGGTACGCAAAGCATCCACCTTTATAGTGATACGTTTTACCGCATGGACGGTGCGCGTTTTATTGTTCGGCATAACACGGCGGAACTGTTTTATGTTTTTGAGATGGAAAACGCCTGTAACACCAAAATAATCGGTGGAGAGATTATCGGCGACCCGGATTGGAGCCGGCACAACCTTGACCGGTTTGCGGCCAACACGAAAGACTATATCAACATCGGCGGTTTACATATTCACGGCGGCGGAACCGAAAATGTGGAAGTCAAAGGCTTTGCCGCGCGTGACCTGACAGCGGCGGGCATACTGGTTATATCTCGGGACGAAAGACCCGTTTGCGGCGTACGCATAATCGATTGTAATATCGTGCGTGCATCGCCGAATTATGCAGACTACCTAACCGAAAAACCACCCGGTGCCCTCGCCGGTGAAGATTGGGACACCCGCGCAAATATCTTTGTTAAAAACGCTGTTGATGTTAAAATAACCGATTGCACAGCAGCCGAATCCCACTG
>JAAYFA010000258.1 GCA_012728445.1 Clostridiales bacterium
AGGCTGAAGAATGTCGAAAAATTTGATATCATCAACAAAGATGGAACTAAAGGGGCCTATCATCTTTATCCTGAAAGCATACAGGTATTTGAACCTATATCGTACAAAGAATTGTTAACAGTTTGTCCTGATGTAAAACCATTTTCTCAAGTTAAACAGAATTTAGCTGTCAACGCTTTACCAAAACTGCAAAATCTGATTGAAAAGAAAACAAACGGCTACGACTTATAAAGGGCACCACTGTCACAAGTCACGGCAATCCCACCACCGCCGCGGCGGTCCCCCTGCCGGTTAACACTGCGCTTATGAACAAGCGCAGCGGGAGGCAGAGCAACGAACGACTCCTTCCGACATTCTACCTCTCCGTCAGGCTATCGCCTGACCCCTCTCCTACCATAGGCGAGGCAAGGAAGGACGCGGACGCACAAAGTGCGCCCCTACCCGGGACGGCACGACATGAACCTACGATGGACACGCAATGCGCCCCCCTACCAACGATAGACATTAGACATTAGATTTTAGATGACACACGACAAAACGACACATGCGGCTCATCAGCGGCGTGCGGAAACCATCCATAACGCCGAAACAAACAATGCTGTTTTTTTATAAATTCTGAACTTCATATGACAATAAGTCAAAATATTTTGATTAATCTTGACATAAAAGTCAAAAAGCATTATAATTTTGGTGAGGTGAGAAGAATGCGACGGAAAACAATGGATAAACTGCTTGCGTGGAAAAATGACGACAAGAGCAGAATGCCTTTACTTTTATATGGCGCCAGGCAGGTCGGCAAAACATATTTGCTGCGCGAATTTGGCAAGCGCTACTATAAAGATGTAGCATATGTTAATTTGGAAACCAATACGGCTGTGCGCTCGTATTTTGCCGAGGACATTACGCCGGAAAGAATTATCCGTTACCTTGAGGCAAGTACGGGGGTAAAAATTGTTCCCGGGGAAACGCTTATTATTTTAGATGAAATACAGTCCGCCGAAAGAGCTTTGACATCCTTAAAATACTTTCGTGAAGAAGCACCCAAATACCACATTGCCTGTGCAGGCAGTCTGCTTGGCGTGGGAATCAGCCGAGCACAACATTCCTTTCCCGTGGGCAATGTTAACTCAATGACTCTTTATCCTTTTGATTTTGAGGAGTTCTTATGGGCAAACGGCAAGCATTTTCTTTGTGAACAAATCAGAAAAAGTTTTGCCGGCAATGAGGCTCTTCCCTATGCCTTGCATTTGGAGGCTATGGATTTATATAAGCTTTACCTGATTATCGGAGGAATGCCGAAAAGTATACTTGAGTATTTCAAAACAAACAGTCTGCTGTCCGTGCCCGATATTCAGGGCAACATCATTAACGACTATATCGCCGACATGGCGAAGTATTCCACGAATGCCGAGAGCATTAAAATAAGGGCGGCGTATAATTCAATACCCGTGCAGCTGGCAAAAGACAATAAAAAATTCCAATACAAATTAGCTCAAAAAGGCGCAACGGCTACAATCTTTGGCAGTGCTATTGATTGGCTTGATTTTTCGGGCGTTGTTTTGAAATGCCAAAAAACCGAACAGGCCTTCATGCCGATATCGGTGTACAGTGACCTGTCAAGTTTCAAACTCTATATGGGCGATGTTGGTTTGCTCACGATGAAATCCGGCATATCCCAGCAAACCATACTATCAAATGCTGAGGTTGACAACCTATTTTTGGGTGCCGTGACAGAAAATTATGTTGCCACGCAGTTCGCGGCGAACGGATATCCCCTATACTACTGGGCAAGCGAAAACACAGCGGAAGTCGACTTCGTTTTGCAAAAGGGCAATGACATCATCCCCGTGGAAGTAAAGACAGGCATCCGTACAAGGTCAAAAAGTCTGGGTGTGTTCGTTAAAAAATACAAGCCCGCCTATTCAATTCGAATTTCCGCCAAAAACTTTGGCTTCGAAAACGACATCAAAGCCGTCCCTGTTTATGCGGTGTTTTGCATTTGACAATTAACTGCTGTGTCTCTTCCAAACTCAAATTTTCTTTTTTTGCAATTTTGACATTTTTTGTTATAATCTATATTAGAGGAACCGGTAACATCATATAAAACAAGCTGGAGGGGATTGCAAATGAGTAAGCTAACCGAACGATTTGTTCAAGAAGCATCCATAAAAAAACTACAGGAACATTACGCTGCAAAATACAATCTAAGCGAAGATAAAATTTAAGCAAAAAAAGAAGCGAAAACAAGGTATAAGAGAGGAAACGGTCGCGCTGATGGTTTGTTGGCTTTCACAATGCAAAATGGCAAAACCTATTCAGTTGTGGTAGAAGCTAAATCGGGAAAAACTATGCAC
>JAAYFA010000412.1 GCA_012728445.1 Clostridiales bacterium
AATCCAACCCAGTCCAATGTAGGGCAAGGGCTCTGCTCTTGCCGAAGTTTAGAATACACATTACCCCCATCGTTTTAAAAATACAAAACCCATGCTATTTTATTATATTGACAATATATTTGGAACAAGCTTAATGCGACAAGGGCAGCAAGGCCAAAGTCTAAGACGGCAAGAGCAGAGCCCTTGCCCTACACGGGGGATGCACTTTGTGTTTTCTCAAATCAAAAAAACAGGCAGCACCCAAAACGGTGCTGCCTGAAAACTTTTACTGCTTTTTCTATATGATTCCCGCTATTTTATTCAGATGTTCCTGATACACTTCCACTTTCAAGTCCATCACATCCTGTACCAGTACCGGCGCACCGATGGTTGCCGACTCATAAATGGCCATCGGAATAGCCATGGCCTTGTAGCCGGTCATCGCGTCCACTTCCACGGGGCGTATGCCGTTTAGGGCGGCAAAATGCTGGTGCCATTCAATTGCAAGCGTGTCTTGCAGGCCGTAGGGGAAGTACATTTCTTGCTCTTCGGGTGTGAGGGATTCCATAAATTTGTCATAGAGGTCATTGAGGGGGTACTCAAGCTCTTGTTTGCAGTTATAAATCCCTTCGCCCCAGAAAGCAGCGCCCTCGGAGCCATAGATAACGTTGGAGCGGTCAACCTTGCCCGGTGCCGCGCGGCAGACGACCCATGTGCCGATAACACCGTTTTCGAACTCAAGGATAGCGGTTGTCGTGTCCTCCACGGTTGCTTCAATGGGCTCTTTGAGCGTAGCGGGGTCAATGGTTTTTAATGAGCGGGTTTGGCGGAAGTGGGCATAACGTTTTTCCAACACGGCCTGCTCATAGTCTTCCATGTTTTCGTAGTCCTGGTAACGAATATTGTCGTAGCATGCCATTGCTGCGGTGACCTTGCGGACATCGCCGAGGTTGTATTGAAAAAGGTCGGAGTGGTGCACGCCGCCGTCAAAGGTCCAGGCGCCGCCCGCAATATCCAGATGGTCGCGCCAGTCCCAATACCATTTTCTTTCGCCAATGTCCATCCATAACAGCATGCGGGGTTTGCCGATCATGCCGCTTTTTATCGCCCAGTTCAGCGACCTTTCCGCCGGTGCGAGGCGGTAGTTTTCAAACACATGTAAAAGCTTGCCTGTTTCTTCCGCCTTATCCATAATCATTTTAGCCGCACGCATGGTAAAACCAAGCGGTTTTTCCGTAATAATGTTTAAGCCGGCTTCCATCGCCATAATTGCGGAGGTGTGGTGATTGATGTGGGGCGTGAAAATTGCAACGCTGTCCAACTCTTTTTCATGTTGCAACATGCTAGCTAAGTCATTGTAAACCCGTGGCTTATGCCCCAAAATTGTTTCAAACCGGCAAGCAAAGTCCTCCGCTCGGTCCACAATAATGTCACAACAAGCAGCAATGTCAAAGTCGTGACATCCGGCGTTCCAAAGTTTGATAAGACTGTTTAAATGGCCGTTTGCCATGCTTCCGCATCCGATAAAGGCGCATACCGTTTTTTTCATCTGTAGTCCTCCAAAATTATTTATTTTGAACAACGCTTCGGGTTGCAAGGTGGCAATACGGTGAACAAACCATCGAGTTGTCGATTGCCAACTAAACTTTCACTTGTATTTTATCATACTCAATGTAATTTACAAGGTAAAAGCAAGAAAATTCTGATGTTTTATGCAGAAACTATTGTAAGTTAGCCTTGTTGTGATATAATAAACGATATAAACGCAAATGCAAACTATTATCATTTAGGAGTATATTTATGATGAAAAAACTAATGACGATCATGGCTTTACTACTCGCTGTTGTTATTTTTGGTGGATGTGCAAATACCAAGGAAAATAGCAAAACCACCACAGACCCTGCCGGTGCCAAGGAGCTGGCAATTCTTACCTCCTTTTATCCGATGTATGTAGCTACAATCAACGTTACGAAGGACATCGCAGGCATTCGTGTGACAAACATGACCAACCCTCAGACCGGGTGTTTGCACAATTATCAGATGACACCGCAGGATCTTATCACCTTGGAAGCGGCGGATATTTTTGTGATGAACGGTGCCGGTATGGAAGCGTCGATAGAAGATATGGTTGCCATGCAAAAAAACTTAAAAATTATTGAAGCCGGTAAAGGCATTGAACTGCTTAAAAATAAAGATGGGGAGGACAACCCTCATGTATGGGTAAGTGTTAGCAATGCGATTACGCAGGCACAAAATATTTCGGAACAGCTGGCACTTTTTGACACGACAAACGCCGCACAATACCGGGCCAATGCGGCTACCTATGTGGCAAAACTCGAAGCACTGCGCACTAAAATGCACACTTCTTTGGATACGTTGCAAAACAGAAACATTGTTACCTTCCATGAAGCCTTCCCTTATTTTGCGCAGGAGTTCAATTTTACGATTGCCGCTGTGATTTCGCAGGAGCCCGATACACCTATGACCGCGACCGAGCTCAAGGAGATTATTGCCGTTGTTGAAAAATTACAAGTAAAGGCTCTTTTTGCAGAACCGCAGTATTCCTCTAAGGCTGCGCAAACTGTCGCAAGCGCAACCGGGGCCAAGATATATGAACTTGATCCGGGCGTAACAGGGCAAACAGATGCCGGCGCGTACAATGGTTACATTGATATTATGACAAGCAACCTGACAATACTGATGGAAGCTTTGGGGTAATAATGGCTCTACTATAAAGAAAGACAGGCAAAATATGGGAAACGATAAAGAAAAGGGATATCAAGGCTTCAGCTGTTCCGGGCTGTGCTGTACAAAGATAGAGAATTTTGGTGTAACCATCGGTACAACCAAAATCTTGGAAGACGTTAACATCCATATTCACTGTGGTGAGTTGACGGCTATTATCGGCCCCAACGGCGCCGGAAAAAGCACCTTGCTCAAAGCCATCCTGGGGGACCTCAAGCACACGGGTCAACTGCGTTATCTCGATGCAAAGGGCGAACGCACGGGGCATCCGTTGATCGGTTATGTGCCTCAGCATCTGAGCTTTGACACCAACACACCCACGAGTGTGCTGGATTTATTCAATGCTTGTAATACAAAAGCGCCTACATGGCTGCTCAGTACAAAAAAATCGGAGGACAGGGCAAGAAGGAGTCTATCCATTGCAAATGCAGAGCATCTGACGAAAAAAAGGCTCGGGGCCCTCTCCGGCGGAGAGCTACAACGGGTACTATTGGCGCTTGCGTTGGACCCTGTGCCGGATTTGCTTCTGCTCGACGAGCCCGTATCCGGCATTGACCAAAAAGGGCTGGAAATGTTTTACAGCACTGTTTCGGAACTGAGAAAAAAGTATGACCTGTCTATTATCCTCGTGTCGCATGATTTGGATTTGGTCGAACAATATGCCGACCGTGTTATCTTGATCAATGGTACTGTTGTACTCAGTGGAACGCCGGAAGAAGTTTTTAACGATGAACGGACGTCACAAATCTTCGGGATTTCCTGGTATAACAATCGAACGAAAAGTGAAAGCGAGGTGCGGTGAGCTATGTTGGGTGCTTGGTATACGCTTATCGACGCCGTGCTGCCTTTTCAGTGGGCAGGGCATATTTTTATGAAGAACGCCTTGCTGGCTGTCTTGTTAATTACACCGCTTTTTGGCTTAATAGGCACGATGGTTGTCAGCAATAAAATGGCCTTTTTCTCAGACGCCCTCGGGCATGGTTCTTTTACCGGTATTGCAATCGGTACGCTTTTGGGCTTGGTGAATCCGACCTATGCGGCAATCATTTTTTCCGTGGTATTTGCCTTGACGATTACCACCATAAAAGAAAAAAGCAGGGAGTCGGCCGATACGATTATCGGCGTGTTTTCCTCCCTTGGCGTGGCGCTCGGTTTGGTGCTGATGTCACTGGGGGGCGGTTTTAACAAATATTCCTCTTACCTCATTGGAGATTTGCTCAGCATCACACCGGAGCAAATTCTTGTTTTAGTGCTCGTTTTTATTGCGGTTATTGTATGCTGGCTTTTTATTTTCAACAAACTGCTGCTTGTGGGTATCAACTCTTCGCTGGCCGCGAGCAGGGGGATTAAAACGCTACCGGTTGAAATGGTCTTTACCTGTATTGTTGCTGTCGTTGTTACCATTTCAATCCAATGGGTGGGGTTACTGATTATCAATGCACTGCTGGTGCTGCCCGCTGCCTCCGCACGCAACATCACCGGCAATGTGCGCCGCTATACCTTCACAGCTATTGGCATCGCCATGCTCTCCGGGCTCAGCGGTTTGATCGCCTCTTATTACTTCAACACCGCAACGGGCGCGACGATCGTATTAGTCTCCGGGGTCTTCTTCTTTATCTCACTCGCGCTAAAGAATAAATATAATTAGTGGATAGCACAGGACGCGTATACGTCCCACTTTCCGAGTCGGTTGGGAAAGGAGCAGTTTAATATGGATAAAAAACCTTCCAATAGAGCTGTAGGGGCTGCCATTGGCCGTGAGCCGGCTCAGGCATCCTATAAAGAGATGTTAAGTCGTGAAGGGCTTAAAAACACAAAGCATCGGAACTCCGTTCTTCACATAATCGAAAAAAGTGCCCAGCCCGTTACGGCTGAGCAGATATATTTTGCGCTCGTCAATCAAGCGGTTTCCATCAACTTGTCGAGCGTGTACAGAGTCCTGAATACGCTTGTCGAAAAACATCTGATTATCAAATCAAGCATGGCGGGCGAAAACAAGGCAGTGTTTGAACTAAATCGGTTTGAACACAAGCACTATGTGGTCTGCACACAGTGTAAAAAAGTAGTTGCCGTGCCCGGTTGTCCGCTGGAAGACTATGAAAAGATGCTCGCGGATAAAATAGGCTTTGATGTACAAGGGCATCAATTGGAGCTTTACGGCATTTGCCGGGATTGTAAAAAATAACAACCGGCATAATGACAAAATGCGGACGGGGTAACCCGTCCGCATACCTTATTTCTGCTTTTTCTTTTTTGTCAAATTCGCCAGCGTCCCCATCCCGACCAGTGTTGCCGTGCCAAACACAACCTTGACCGGCTTTTCTTTTTCGGCCGAACCGGTCGCGGGCATCTCGTCCCAAACTTCATAATAAGGTTCCGCTGTTGCAAAATCTATCGGCTCATTTGCTTTCTCATCAACACCAACGTATCCGTGTAAAAATTTCTTTAAGATGGCCGCTAGCTCCGTATTTTCCACAAAATTTGGTTTGGTTCTGCACGCCTTGCCCCATTTTGTTTTGATCTGTTCAAAGCTGTCCTCTTGCAAATGAACCACTTCAATTTCTTCGGCGAAGAGGAACCAGTCGCTTTTTTGTGTCTTCGTACCCTTGTAGGTCCAAGTGAGCCAGCTCAAGTTGTTATCATTGAAAGCACCGATGGTGTAATCCCACATACCACCGGCTTGGAACTCACCGACCACTACCGGAACATTCCATTTGGCTTTATCTTTTATATTGCTGATTTTCTTGTCAATCTCCGTAGTGGTCCGGTTATAAATATGCAGTTGATAAACGATATTCTTCCAGCAGAATAGGTTTGGGTTGGGGAGATTTTCCACTTCCCAAACAGCTTCAACCGTTATCATACGGCTTGGGTCTTCGGCTCTTACGGCTTTGTACAGTTTGTTATAAAAACGCCAGAGTTGGCAGTCCTTTTTTTCTTTTTCCGAGAAGCCGCTCATGGGCTCGTTCAACAAATCAAAAGCCGCAATGGCGGGGTTGCCCTTAAAGTGTTTGGTAATTTCCGTCCAAAGTTCGGTGGTCTGACGGCGGAATTTTAAGCCATCAAGTGTTAAGTCAAACAGCTCACTTGCATTCGTCTTTCCACAGGGGTGGTCGTTGCTTTGAAAGCCCGGTGCACCATGTAGGTCAAGGATGACATAGATGCCTCGTTTGCCGCATTGTGTGACAATCCAGTCCAGGCGTGAAAAATCGATTGCACCTTTTTTATTTCGGATCCAAGTGCCGTTGTCGTCACTTTGAAAGTTGCGGTACCAAAAAGGCACGCGCACGCAGTTGACACCGAGCGTTTTCAAATAGTCAAGGTCGGACACCGTAATCCAGTTGTCAAGGTAGGTATTGAGCAGCTCCTCCGCTTTATCGTCGCCGAAGCGCTCAATAAGCGTCTCAAGGGTGTCATAATAACCCCAAACTTTATCCTCGCCGTTGTTGGGGCACATCCAGCTTTCCTGCAAGAGCCAACCACCAAGGTTGACGCCGCGCAAGATCACTGTTTCTCCACGGGCGTTTTGAATGTTTTGGCCACTGGTCTTGAGGCAATCGCTTTTGTCCAGTTGAAAATATGCTTTGCCGCTTGCGGCCGCACCAACCAGAATGCCGGCGGAAGCCGCCAGAATGCCGACTGCGCAGCCGACGGCGACGATTTTATTGACTTTTTTTCTCTGCATCGTCTTGTTCTTCCTTTCAAAAGGTCAAACTTGTGACTTTAAATATTTTTGATCTTCTTATGTCCTCTTTCTCTTTTTCGCTTTTTCAGTTGCCTATAAACCGCTACCACTGCCATACACAACACAATGCCGGCAACCGCACCCACTGAGTCGATGAGCATATCCCTTAATTGGCAAGCTCTGCCCGGAACAAAATGCTGGTGTATCTCGTCGCTGACAGCAGCCAGAAAAGTGATGAAAAAAGTGAAAAGTGGGACCTGCTTTTTCCGGGTAATCGAAACGGCGGTAAAGGTTAGTATAGCGAGTAAAAAATATTCGATGGTATGAGCCGCCTTGCGCACGAGAAAGTCGGACATGCCGGCGCTGAAAAACTTGTTCAGCACGGCGCGAAATTGTCCGCTGAGTGCGGCGGATTCGGAGCTTTGCTGTGCCGATAATGCGAAGATTACCCCCATCCACAGGAACACGGCAAACCAAGCGGAATAAGATAGGAAAAGTCTTTGTTTGTTGCTCGCAGGTGTCATGAAAACGGTGTCCTTTCTTAGCGAGTAAGCAGCTCCGGCTTCGTGCTTTTAATCGATTTTTTTGGCATTTATAAAAGAGGCACATTCGCCTGCGGGCAAGGTGTATATATCGGTGACGCCTTTGCCCATGGCCAGGTAGCTTGACTGTGAAAACAGGGGATAGACCACACCGTTTTGCAAAATTTCGTTTTGTGCAAGAGAACACAAGCGGGCGGCTTCTTGCGCATCGGCGGCGGTACGGGCTTGTATAAGGATATTGTCGTACGCAGCGGATTTATATCTTAGTATATTGTTTGGATTGTCGCTTTCAAAATTCTGCAAAAAGTCAATCGCGGCGCTTTTGTTTGCTTTGATGGGGGCCAACGCTATTTGATAGTTGCCGTTTGACAGGCGTTTTTGCAGTTCAACACTGTCCACCACCTCAACGGAGATACTTAAAGAAACGCCCAGCGTCTTCTGCCAGTCTTGTATCAACCCGCGCATCGCCGTCTCGGATTCGGGGGTACAAAGCAGCACAAGCGCAATCTGTTTGGCCGAAAGGTCCAAAAGTCCTTTGCTCCATAATTTTTGAGCGGCCCCGGGGTCAAAGCCCAAAGGGCTTAAGTCTTGTTTAAATTCGGAGTAAGGGGTTTGTCCGATGGTGCAGCAGGCGGGAATCAGTTTACCGGTCCACGTTTCGCCGCTGAACGCAATGCCAAGCGAACCTTTGTCAAGCGCCTTGCACAGAGCAAGCCTTACCGAGGTGTTGCTCAGCGATTTTTCGGACGACTTGAAGCAGATGGCCCCGGTGATATTCGGGTACTCTTTGAGGGTCATGTCGTCGGAGGGTGCGAGCGAGGCAGCTGACGATGCACCGATTTCAGCTGCGGAATAAATACCCAAAGACACGTTTTGTGCGTACTTGCCGACATCCTGATTTATCCTGAGTGTCACGGAATTTGGCGTCGCGGAAGAGGCATATTTGTCGTTCTTGAATTTTCGCAGCTTCAGCGCAACCCCGCGTTCCCAATCAGCCAGGTAAAAAGGACCGTTGCAAAGCAGATAATTGTTGCCCAAACCGTATTTGCCCTTCACGGCGCTAAAAAAAGTTTCGTTACAAGGCATGCTGACAGGCGAAGCGAGTAAATTTAAAAAATCCACGGTTTGATTTGCCAGCGTAATTTTTAATGTAAACTCGTCGGTTGCCACAACGCCGAGTAGCTCAGGCTGAAGACTGCCGTCATTCACTTGCCTTGCATTTTTTATCATGAACAATGAGGACGCGTAAGGGGAAGCCGTCAGCGGCATCACAGCCCTGCGCAAGCCAAACACAAAATCCCCCGCTGTTACACGGGTGTCAAAAGTTTTGTTGAAATCCTTGCCGAGCACAGCGACAAAACTTTTTGTCAGATGCCACCGGCTGTCGTCCTTCAGGTGGAAGATGTATTCAAGGCCGTCGGCAGAAACATCCCAACTTTTGGCAAGGCCCGGCGCTACTTCGCCATGCTCATTTATTCTAACGAGCCCTTCAAAGCAGTTTGTGATAACAATGTCGCTCACCGCGTCGGCCGCAATTTGCGGGTCCAGACTCCGTGGCTCGCTTTCTATCGGAACAATAAAATCGGCATCGCTCCCGTCCTTCCCCGAACATGCGGCGAAGGACGAAACGATAAGCAATACGGCGCAAAGTATGGCGAGGGTCTTCTTTATCAATGGTGTCACACTCCGTGGTTACTTGTTGTTTTCTTCCATCCATTTTGCCAGCTGGTCCGCAAGGGCGGTGCTGCCGGCACTTTGCTGATTAGACTGCGTTTGCAGGTATTTTTGTACATCACGTTTGCCGGCACTGTCCTTTTTATCTTCAAAGGCGGAAAGTTTTTCACGGTAACCGCAAACGCAGAAAAATGTCTTTTTATCGCCTTCGCCACGCATCTCCAATTTTTTGTGACAATTGGGACAGCGTGCGTTTGTTTGGACGGAAATACTTTTGCGATAGCCGCAATCTCTGTCTTGGCAAACAAGCATGCGGCCTCTTTTACCGGTGACGTCCAGCATATATTTTCCGCATTCGGGGCATTTGTCACGCGTTATATTGTCGTGGGTATAGGTCTTGGTGTTTGCGATAACAATTTTTACCAGGCGCGCGGCATAGTCGCGCATACCGGCAATAAACAAGTCATCCCTTGCCTTGCCTTTGGCGATGAGTTGCAGTTCCTGTTCCCATTTGGCGGTAAGCTCCGCTGACTGCAGGTCGGGTGGAACGATAGCA
>JAAYFA010000140.1 GCA_012728445.1 Clostridiales bacterium
GTGCTGGGCTGTACTCCATGAAAGAACTTGTTTCCGGTTAATTAAACCCTTTTTCTTCTTTTTCCGTCATGAACCTTGTTGCTGAAAGGATTAATAAATATGAAAATTATTGAGAAAATTACGGTCACCGAGGATATCACCTTAATATCTTTGAGCGACTCCCCCGCCGATATTAAATTGATAGCGGAAATCTTTAATATGACAGCTCAAGCCGGAATTGATGTCGATATGATTTCTCAAACACCACCTAGCGGTTTACACTCCAGTCTTTCCTTTACGGTAAGTGATGAGGATTTCGGCAAAGTGCTGGAAACAGCCGCTGAGTTGCGCCGTTTGAACCCGGATTTAAAGATAGGCGTCAGCAGCGGCAATTCTAAAATTGCTCTTTTGGGTGAGTCTATGCGCGGCCAAGCCGGCATAGCAGCAAAGGTTTTCAGTGCCGTGGCTTCTGCAAATACAGATATTCGAATGATAACGACATCTGAAACGGACATATCCCTGCTTGTCGTTAAAGCGGATGTTGAAAATGCGATCAATTCAATTAAAAAAGTGTTTGAATAAATTTTTGGGATCTCATCCCAACATTCACATGAAAATGTCTCGCTATGATAACATCAAAGCGAGACATTTCTATATTATTTTTAGTTGGAATGTTACTCTCCCAGAGGCACACCGTTTGCATCTTTGTTGATGGAGCCTGTAAGGATCAGGATCCCTTCAATGAAGCCCCAAAGGCCGGCGGCACCACAGGTTACTATAGTCAGCACTATTTGGAGAATCGCTCTGTTTGTAAAACCGAGATAGAAGTTATGTATGCCAATATACCCCAAGAAAATCCCCAATAGTCCTGCTGTCATCTTTGATTTTTGAGTACCCGGAAGTGGCGGCTGTGCTAACCCGGCGCCACAGTTTGTGCATACGGCTGCGCCCGGTGCGGTTGCTGCCGCGCAGTTGTGACAGTACGCATTCCCCTGTCCTCTCGGTGCGCCGCATCTGACGCAAACAACCGCAGCATCGTCAAGTTGATTGGCACAATTTTTACAAAACATGATTTATCCCCCTTAAAAATTTTACCGATATTAATACTCCATATGGAAGTATTAATATAATATTATACTAATGTTCAAATAAAGTCAACAGAATTTCCCGTTCTAAAGACTTCCGTTTAAAAGTCTCATAAAGAACTACCACAAAAGATTTGCTTTATGAGGCTTTCGTCAATCGGTATAGACACCGGATTTATCTTTAAAATACTGTATTGCCGCCGGCAGCTTATCCTCGTGCTCCACACCATGAAGGAACATATCGCCTTGATAGTTGTGTTCTCGGAGCAGTTCGGCGAAGTATTCAAAGTCCACTATCCCCTCACCCGTGCCACAAAACTTTATCCCTTTCGATTCTTTAATATCTTTACCATGCGCGATCACAACATCTCGCCCGAAAATTTCAAATGCATGCCGCATAATGCGACGAACATTTTGGGCGTGCGCTTCGCCGGGATGGAAAAGATTGGCGCAATCCATTATCATTTTAAGGTTGGGCGAGCCGATATCATCCATCAACTTGCGTGCCTTTTCCGGTGTGTCAATAATGTTGGCCGCTTCCGTTTCGACAGCGAGCACCATATCAAACCTCTCCGCTATACTCACAGCTGCCGTGACCGTTTCAAACATATCCTGCCAGGCTTCTTCCGAGCTGTTCTCCGGGTGAGGTGCCCAAAGGGATTCTAGGTTGCGCGTGCCACTGCAGAGGCTTATCA
>JAAYFA010000159.1 GCA_012728445.1 Clostridiales bacterium
CCCGTGTTGTACTAAAACCGTCCGTGTTTGGATAGATGTGCGAAAAAAATGTAGGGAACGCATTGCATGCGTTCCGCGCCAATATATACGAGATAACAGAGTTCGTTGCAACGAGGTAAAATCATATATTCCCGGTTTCGCAACGCATACAATGCGTTCCCTACGATATTGAACCATCACCATAATGCCGGTGCAATTGCTTTCAGTTCGTCGTCTGCGCTTCCACAAGCCTTGTACCGCAGTAAATCTTGTGCAACTTCGGTTTTTCGATTTTGCCGACCTAATTCCTAGTCACATTGGCAAAGTTGTTTTTCGTATAATAGCATTCTATCGTCCCTCTTTTGATTCTTACAACAAATTAGCCCAATCACGCCGGGCATATAAAATTCGTTCCACATCAACGACCTTTTCTTTTTCGTTGATGGTAAAAAACGCAGTATAGTTTTTTACGTCCACACGGCGATAACCCATTGATGCAAGCCTGTCATCCCGCAAAGCAGGATAACCATGCGGCATATCCGAAAGTTTTGAGAGTGCCTCTTCAATCGCTTCTATCATTTTTATCGCAGTCATCGGCACGGATAATTGGGACGAAATATAGCGCGCAATGTCACGCAAATCATCTTCCGCCGGTTCGGATATGTCAACTCTATATTTGGCCATCCGCAATCTCCTGTTTAATGTCTTTCATAACATCCGACAGCGGTCGTTTTTTGCCGGCTTTTATCGCAGCCTTGCTCTCGTCAAGCAGACTATATAATTCAAGTCTGCCGCTAAGCTGCTCAAAAACCTCAATGCTCATCACCGCCAAATCGCCTTGACCATTTTTTGTTATAAAGACAGGCTCTCGTTTTTCATGGCAAAAAGCAGAGATTTCGTTGTAACTGTTTCTTAAATCCGTACTCGACCTAATGTTTGGCATCATGGTTGCCCCCTTTCCGTTCTAAAGACATTATACCCGAATATCTTTAGATGTGCAACAAAATATTTTTCATTAAAGAAGCCGGAAAAACACATTGCGTTCGTCCGGCTGTTTTGTTTTTTGGAAAATATCTCAGTTCGTCGTCTGTGCTTCCACAAGCCTCGTCCCACAATAAATCTCACGCAGCTTCGGCTTTTCGATTTTGCCGGTCGGGTTCCCGGGCACATCAAGAAGATTATTTTAGTTTTGTAACAGTCTGCCGCCCCCCGTGTTGTACTAAAACCGTCCGTGTTTGGATAGATGTGCGAAAAAAATGTAGGGAACGCATTGTATGCGTTCCGCGCTAATATATACGAGATAACAGAGTTCGTTGCAACGAGGTAAAATCATATATTCCCGGTTTCACAACGCATACAATGCGTTCCCTACGATATCGAACCATCACCATAATGCCGGTGCAATTGCTTTCAGTTCGTCGTCTGTGCTTCCACAAGCCTCGTCCCACAATAAATCTCACGCAACTTTGGCTTTTCGATTTTGCCGGTCGGGTTCCGCGGTACATCGGCGAAGATTATTTTTTTGGGGCGTTTGTAGCGCGGTAAATCCACGCAGAATTCCATAATTTCCGCTTCGGTGCAAGCAGCGCCGGGTTTAAGTTGTATGATCGCGGCCGCCATTTCACCCAGCCGTTCGTCCGGCAGGCCTATAACCGCCACATCGCAGACCGCCGGGTGCGCGCGTAAAAAGTCTTCGATTTGCACGGGGTACAAGTTTTCACCGCCGGAAATGATGACATCTTTTTTACGGTCGACAAGGAATATAAAACCATCTTCGTCCATGCGTGCGACGTCGCCCGTGTACAGCCAGCCGTCACGCAAGAGTTCCGCTGTCGCTTTTGCGTTGTTAAAATAGCATTTCATCACACCGGGGCCTTTGACAATCAGCTCCCCGACCTCGCCTTGCGCGACAGGCTTGCCATTCTCATCAACAATCAAGGTTTCCCAAAGATGCCCGGCTTTGCCGATGGCACCGACCTTGTGAATATTTTCTACTCCAAGGTGCACACAGCCCGGCCCGCTCGATTCGCTCAAACCGTAGTTTGTGTCGTATTCATGGTTTGGAAAAACCTCTTTCCAACGGCGGATAAGGCTTGGCGGCACCGGTTGTGCGCCGATGGGCATGAGCCGCCACTGACTTAAGCGGTAATCTTTCAGCAGTAAATCGCCGGATTCGATGGCATCCAAAATATCCTGTGCCCAGGGTACGAGCAGCCAAACAATCGTCGCCCTCTCTTCGGAAACGGCGCGGAGGATCCATTCCGGTTGAACGCCCCTGAGAATAATCGCTTTGCCGCCCACAAGCAGGCTACCGAACCAATGCATTTTGGCACCGGTGTGGTAAAGCGGAGGGATGCAAAGGAAAACATCGTCATGCGTTTGCGAGTGATGTTTTTGCTCCGTGATGCAGGATGCAGCCAAAGAACCGTGGGTATGGAGGATGGCCTTGGGCTGGCCCGTTGTGCCGGAGGAAAAGTAGATAGCGGCATCATCGTCGTCAGTAATCTCCACTGCCGGGGCAATGGAGGAGCAATAATGAACAAATTGGTTATAGCTGTCCGCAAAGCCGGGCTTGTTGTCGCCCACGTAGAAAAACGTCTTTACGCCGGGGAGGTCAAACACCTGCTCCACACGACCGGTGAATTCAGGCCCGAAAATAAGTGCGTCGGCTTGCGCCAACTCCATGCAGTACTGAATTTCGTCCGCGGTATAGCGAAAGTTCAGCGGTACGGCCAAAGCGCCGGTTTTTAAAATACCAAAATAAATGGGCAACCACTCCAGGCAGTTCATCAGCAAGATGGCCACTTTGTCGCCCTTTTGAATGCCGCGGGTCAGCAAAAGGTTGGCGAAACGGTTCGCCTTGATGTCAAACTCCTTCCAAGTCATCTCTCTGCGGTATCTTTCGTTTGAGCCGGACTCAATGAGGTTGTATTCGCGCCACGTGACCGCGTGACCGGGCTGGTTTTCGGGATTTATTTCCACCAGACTGACCTTTGAAGGGTATATTTTGGCATTTTTTTCCAAAAAATCGGTGATTGCCATTTTAATGAACTTCCTCCCATTTCTTGCGGCAAATTAAAAGCCTAATTGTAATTCATCACTTTAAAGCTGTGCTTATTTAAATTAACGTATTTATTGTATTTTAAGTAGCCCTCTTTGTCAAGCAGAAACGGCAATGCCCGCTCAAAACATCGACAATTAGATGTTTGGGCATGGAGATGCCCGGAAGTTTGACCGAATAGGCTTTTCTGCTGCTTAAACCGTCAAACTTTCCGGGCCGATTCTCTGTTTTTAAAAATTACATTGTTATTGTTTGGCGCTTTGGCGAATACGGCTGATAAAGTCTGCATTGACAATCTGGGCATCCTTTGCTGTCCTAACACTTACCCAGTTGCCTTCCACTTTTTCAATGACACCTTTGATCTGAGTGCCTTCAAAAGTATAGATATGGCATTTCTTGCCTAGAAAAGTCATGATTAGCTCATTCATAAAGTTGTCTCCTCTGCGCTTTTTGTTCTTGAGTACCCTGTTCCTCATCATTTGCCGCTTGTTTCTTGCCATCATCATTGTTATGATGAGCATCGGCAGGAAAACAGCCACCCAAACTCCGGGTTGCAAACTCATCACCTCACAAAAGCAATTAGATCGTTTTGATATCTTACTCTTCGGTTAACCCCTTGCGTGTCTCAATCTCGACAAGCATATTCTTGTACTTTTCTTCATCAATGGTTACTTTTTTCCGCATGACTATGTAGCAAATATAAATCAAAACGACCGGCGCAACAACCATAATGACGCGGAGCCAGAAGGAGATGCTTGCCGGTGCGTTTGTCAGGATTTCTTTTATCTGCGCTGTTTTTACCACCTCGGTTATATCGCCCATATTCGCTTTCTTTTCCACCTCGGAAATGCCATTGGTAATATTCAGCATACCGATGGCAAGGTAAGCAACGGTGATAATGGCTTGCTGGAGCGCGCTGCCCATTTTCGCCATAAAGGGCCGCAGGGAGAAGATGATAGCTTCGTCCCGCGAGCCGGTCTTATACTCGTTGTATTCAATTGTATTGGTCAGGTGAATGGTGATAACCATGTAAATAAGCGAGTGGCCAACACCGATGATAAATGCTTCCAGCAAAATAACCGCAAGTTGTACCATTTCCGGCGCACCCAATTTGGGCAGCATCGTGCCGAAAACGAAAAACATCACGTAACCGACTGTCATTGTTACCATCGCAAGAGTAGACATTTTTTGGCGGGACATTTTTGCAGCGAGACGCGGGTAAAGCACATTAATCGCGATGGAGGCTAGTGCATAAAACGCCACAAAAGCGGTCACATAGGTGCCGTTGTAGCCGAAGGAAAGGTACATGTAATTGACGCCGAAAGCCGTCAACAGCGCACTGCCGACGTTGTACAGCAACATAACCAGGGCCACCCACAGCAGCTGGTCGTTTTTGAAAATAACGCTGATCATTCGCTTGAGCCCGATGCGCTCTTCGTCC
>JAAYFA010000313.1 GCA_012728445.1 Clostridiales bacterium
ACATTGAACAGCAAGTGAATAATGGCGGCACGCTTTGAATTGCGCTTGGTGCCAACCGTCGACAGCAGCGCTGTAACGCAAGTTCCGATATTTTGGCCGTAAAGCACAAAGACGGCAAAATCAATCGAGATCAGGTTCTGAAAGGCCAGTGCTTGAAGGATGCCGATAGAGGCGGAGGAACTCTGCAGAACGGCGGCCATAACCAGACCAATCAGGATCCCGAGCGCCGGATTTGAAGCCGTGACGATAAAATCCTGAAACGCTTTCATTTCTTTGAGGGGCGCCATCGATTCGGACATCATGGTCATGCCGACAAAAAGCAGACCAAAGCCTATAAGGATATGGCCTGCATTTTTTGGCATCGTTTTTTTTGCAAAGAGCACCAGTACGACGCCGATAAAAACTGCAACCGGCGCAATACCGGAAAAATTCAGCGCAATTAACAAAGAGGTGACCGTCGTACCAATGTTTGCACCCATGATAACCCCGGCGGCTTGTGCGAGGGACATGAGGTTTGCGTTCACAAAACCAACGACCATAACCGTCGTTGCGGAAGAGCTTTGAATAACCGCTGTTATAAAAAAGCCGACCAAAACGCCAAGAAAACGATTGGTTGTCAAGACCTCCAACAGTTTCTTTAGCCGGGAACCTGCGGCATGCTCGAGCGCATCGCTCATCGTCTTAATTCCGAAAAGAAACAGACCCAGGCCGCCGGCAAGTCCCATTAAATTAGCAATCTGCATAATTAGCCCTCGATTTTAATTTCCCTGTGTTGCTCCGAAGAGTCGTAAACCGCCTGCATGATTTTTGATGTTTCAATAACATAATCAATGTTCGCTTGATTTTTTTCACCGGTCATGATGCAGTTGATGAAGCTATCGATTTCAGCTTTATAAAAATCATTCGCTTCAAAATCGGGTTTGTCAAACATAAGCGCGCTGTCTTCCACATAAAAATAGGTGAAGTCACCGCCGTAATTCAAGCGTATGCCGGCCTTGTCGCCCATAAAGTCAATATAGGTTTCGCTAAAGCCGATGTTTTGTGCCCAAGCGCCGAAAAAGCTGATAACCGGGCCGGTCGTTCTTATAATGCCGGTAACGGAGTCATCAACGTCATAAATGCCGTCATCCTTTGCCGAATCTCTTGCCCACATGCCCTCATAAATATAGTTGGGTATGTCTTTACCAAGTTTGCAAAATGCTTCGCCGGTAACAGTAAGCGCTTTCGGTTCTCCGCAGCAATACTGAACCAAATCAAGGTAATGGACGCCCCAGTCAATCAGAGCGCCGCCACCGGAAATCGCTTTTGTAGTAAAGTCGCCACCCAAGCCGGGAATACTGCGGTGTGCGCGGAAGCTGGCGTATACATGGTACACGTTGCCAAGGTCCCCACGATCAATCATATCTTTAATCATATTGACGGCTGTGCCGAAACGGTTACAAACGCCGATATTCAGCGTTCTTCCGGTTTCATGCGCAACCTTTTGCATCTCAAGCGCTTCCGTCAGCGTGCGAGCCGGCGGTTTTTCACAAAGGACATCCTTGCCTGCCTTCATAAAATTAATCGCTATGCTGGCGTGGGAATCATTGTGCGTGCAAACGGAAACGGCATCAAGCTCGGGGTCGTTAAGGATTTCGTGATGGTCATAAACCGCTTTACCGCAACCAAACTCGGCGACAAATTTGTCTGCACGCTCGGGAATGATATCGCAGAAATAAATAATTTCCGTGTTTTCGTTGGCAATGTAGTGGGGTGTATGGGACCCATGCGAAATGCTGCCGCAACCGATAATTGCGATCTTAAGTTTTTTCATTGTCTGTTAACCTCCAAAGTTTAGTCAGTGCGTCTTTTAAGAGACCTTAAAAGCGTCGCTACAATAATAACAACTATTGTGATAAATGTAAACAGCTTAATCGGCTTTTCCTAGCTCTAATCATGTCAATCGCAACTATGTCTTAAGTTTAAATATTAAAATGGTGATTAACCTTGTAAACGCATAAGACATTTGCTATAATTTTTTAGAACAAGCCAAAGTCTTCGGACTCAGTTGGCTAATATAAGTTTGAAAGTGGGGCAAGTAAGTATGGCAACAAACATTTTGGACAAATTCATGGAAAAAGTGGAAGAGAAAACTGAAATCAAGGCAGACAGAAAACTCAAAGTGGCGATTATCGGAACCGGCTGGATAGCGGAAGCTCATGTTAAAAGTTATCTCAAGTGTCCCGATGTTGAAATCGTTGGGGCCGCTGAGCTTATACCGGGTAAAGCCGAAGCATTTTTTGCAGGGCTCGGTTTTGACACGGCAAAGCTGAGGTTTTACCCAAGTCACAAAGAACTGCTTGATACGGAAGATCTGGATGCTGTCAGTGTCTGCACTTATAACGCCACCCATGCCGAATGTACGGTTTATGCACTTGAAAAAGGCGTGAACGTTCTGCTGGAAAAACCGATGTGTGTTACATTGGACGAAGCGGTTGCAATTTGCAGGGCGGAAAAAAAGAGCGGCAAAATTCTTTCCATCGGTTTTCAACCTCGCTTTGACGCGAATATGAAAATGATTAAGAAAATTGTCCAGTCGGGCGAACTTGGTGATGTTTATTACATCCAAACCGGTGGCGGCCGCCGCAGAGGCATCCCGACACCGTTCGGCACTTCGTTTATTGAAAAAGAAACCGCAGGTCTGGGCGCTTTGGGCGACATCGGCTGTTACTCGCTGGATGTTGTTATGAACGCCATCGGTCACCCAAAACCGCTTACCGTTACCGGCTACAAATCAGACTTTTTCGGCAAAAGCACCAAGTATTCCAACAAACCGGAATATGTAGACATTTTCGGTGTTGATGACTTTGCCGCTGCGTTTGTCAGATTGGAAGGCGGAATCATTCTTGACTTTAGAATTGCGTGGGCTATGCATATGGATACACCGGGCGATTCATTGATATTCGGGAAAGAGGGCGGACTCAGAATCCCATCGACAGACTGCTGGAACGGCAGTGCGGGTGGGCCAATGACCGTTTATCACGACGTTGCCGGCGAACAAGTTGAAACCGTTATTCCGATGCTCGGCAACGACGGTAATGATTTGTTTGACATGAAAATTCGCTCGTTCCTGGATGCCATCTTGACCGGCGGTCCGTCACCCGTCCCGGCAAGCCAGATTATTTACAACCAAGCGATTCTCGACGGCATATCCCGTTCGGCCGAACTTGGCAGAGAAGTTGAAATCGTTATCCCCGAAATTTAGCAGTAAATATTTAACAGTAAAGAGGGCATCCGGAATCAATCAGATTTCGGATGCCTTTTGCCATTGGAAATTTATAGAGATATTGAATTATGCTATTGTATACAAATAGTTAGTTTGATATAATTTTGTGTAGGAAACGTGTAATCGTTGGCAGGTAATTGTAAAATATTTACTCGAAAGTGGGGCTATTAAAATGGCAGACAGCATTCTTGACAGGTTCAAAGACAAGCAGGATGAAAAAGTTGCGGTGGACACGAGCAAAAAGCTTAAGATTGGAATAATCGGTACCGGATGGATAGCGCAGGCGCATATGGTGGGCTATTCAACCTGCCCCGATGCCGAAGTGGTTGCGGCCGCAGATTTAATCTCCGGCAAAGCGGAAGCGTTTTTTGAGGAGCACTGCATTCCAAGCGACGGTGTCCGCTTTTACCCCAGCCACAAAGCGATGTTGGACAACGAAGAGCTGGACGCAGTAAGTATTTGCACGTATAACGCCACCCATGCCGAATGTGCGATTTACGCCTTGAATAAAGGTGTCAACGTAATGCTCGAAAAACCGATGTGTGTGACATTGGATGAAGCGATTGCAATCTGTAGAGCAGAAAAAGCGAGCGGTAAGGTCCTGACGGTTGGCTTTCAACCGCGTTTTGACGCAAACACGAAGATGCTTAAAAGGATTGTCGACTCAGGTGAGCTTGGCCAAATTTATTACATCCAAACCGGCGGCGGCCGTCGTAGAGGCATCCCGACTCCGTATGGTACTTCATTTATAACAAAGGAAACAGCGGGCATTGGTGCGCTTGGTGATATCGGCTGGTATTCGCTGGATATGGTGCTTGACGCAATCGGTTACCCTAAGCCGTTGACGGTTACCGGCTACAAGTCGGACTTTTTTGGTAAAAACCCGGAATACATGGAAAAACCGGAGTACGCGGAGGTTTTCGGCGTCGATGACTTTGCGGTGGGTTTTGTCAGGTTGGAAGGTGGTATTATTTTAGACTTTAAAATAGCATGTGCGATGCATATGGATTCCTTGGGGGATACCATGATCTTGGGAACCAAAGCAGGCATGAAAGTTAAAAGAGACGGACAGATTATTATTTATCACGACATTGCCGGTGAAAGGGTTGAAACGCCGGTTCCTAAGCAGAGCAATGATGGTAAAGATCCGTTTAATTTGAAAATCCGCTATTTCCTCGATGCCATCAAAAATGGCACCCCTTCACCGATACCCTCCATACAGATTCTTTACAACCAGGCCATTATTGACGGCATAGCCAAGTCTGCCGACATCGGGGAAGAAATTAAAATTGTCATTCCGGAAATCTGAAGAAAAAAAGAGCGCCTGTTTCAATCGATTTTGAGACAGGCGCATTTTTATGTGTTTTTTCAGCCGACCGGCAGCGTGAAGCAATGCGTATGAACGTCCGAAAGGAGTCGAAACACTTCGGCTGATTTGTACTCAGTATCTTTTGCAACCTGTTGGTCTAAGAGGATGATAACCGGCTCCAAGCTAGCAATCGGCTGGGATTTGTGGCAGCGCATGGATTCAATCTTCTTTTGTTCGTAATCTATTATATCGACAATGGTGTTAGGCTTATCCGTATAATAAAATCCTAGGGTGCCCACAGTCCATACATCCTCACGTGGTTTGTTGTCAACATATTCCGGGTAAAAGGGGAAGGTGGCATCCAAAACAGCATGCTTGACGGCGTTCGCAATTTTTATATGGTCCTCATGGCATTCGTTTTCCAAGTTCGGGTCCGCGGTAAAAACAGCATCGGGCTTAACTTCTCGAATGACCGAAACGATTGCTTTTGAAATCTCTCTCTCACTAGCCTCGGTTCTGTCGCCAAAACCCAAGAATCCGGCGTTCTTCATGCCAAGGCATTCTTGCGCCGCCAGCGCTTCTTTTTGACGAACCGTTAAGCCTTCACCGCTATAAGTCAAGTCAATAAACCGGTCATCCAGTACAGTCAGTTCATACACTTCAACACCCCGGTCGACCAACCACGCTATCGTGCCGCCCGCCGCTATTTGATTATCGTCAGGATGCGGCTGGATAAAGAGGGCGCGCTTGATGTTCTTCATCTTTGGCGGTTCGCAAAGCTTGCCGATAATTGGCGAAACGGCACTGAAAACCTTTCGTTCAATCGACAGTCGGCATGACGCCTTCTTTTTATTCATTGTCAATCCAATCCTTTCGAATTTAGTTACAAAACATTAAATGGCGATATCGTAAAAACGCCTATTCCAATCGCTTCTCTAGTGCTTCTCATCTGCGTTTTGGGGCTGTTTCATGGTAAGTGCTATTCTTTGCTTTTGAACATCAACCGATATCACCCAAACCGTAACAACTTCTCCAACCTTCAACACCTCGGACGGGTGCTTAATGTATCTGTTCGCAATTTGCGAAATATGAACAAGCCCGTCTTGGTGCACACCAATATCGACAAAAGCTCCAAAATCAATGACGTTGCGCACAGTGCCTTTAAGCTCCATGCCGGGGACAAGGTCTTTAATATCCATCACGTCCGTACGCAGCATCGGGGGCGGCAGCTCATCACGCGGGTCGCGGCCGGGGCGCATCAATTCCTTGACGATGTCTTTTAGTGTCGGTACACCGATGCCGGCTTGGCTTGCCGCAGTCTCTTCACCGATGGCCGCTATGCGAGCGGGCAGCTCTGCTATTTTTCCTGCGGCAACATCTTTTAGGGCGTAGTCGCATTGTTCCAGCAGGTTTTTTGCGGCCGTATAGCTTTCAGGGTGAACGCCGGTGTTGTCCAGCACATTTTTACCGCCGGCTATGCGCAAAAAGCCTGCGCACTGCTCAAAAGCTTTTGCGCCGAGTTTTGGAACTTTTTTAAGCTGATTGCGAGCGGTGAAAGCACCGTTATCTTCACGAAAAACAACAACGTTTTTCGCAACGGATGCATTGATGCCGGATACACGCGCCAGCAGCGGGGACGACGCGGTATTCAAATCCACACCGACGCCGGTTACACAGTATTCAACCACGCCGTTGAGCGCATTGCCGAGCTCTTTTTGCGGCATATCGTGTTGATATTGGCCAACACCGATCGCTTTCGGGTCTATTTTAACCAGTTCCGCAAGTGGGTCTTGTAACCTGCGGGCGATTGAAACCGCACTGCGCAGGGAAACGTCAAATTGTGGGAATTCCTCGGCAGCAAGCTTGGATGCGGAATAAACACTGGCGCCCGCTTCGCTCACGACCATATAAGCAACTTCGGTTTTTATCTCTTTTAAAATTTCGGCGGCAAATATCTCCGTTTCTTTGGATGCGGTGCCGTTACCGATGGCGATGACGGTGATGTTGTGCTTTGCAATTAACTTTTTAACCGTCTCTTTTGCTTGTTCCCGCTGTGCGTTGGAATGGGTGATGTACAGAACGCCGGTGTCAAGCACCATGCCCGTTGCGTCAACAACGGCTGTTTTACAGCCGGTCCGATAGCCCGGGTCAAGCCCCAAGGTAACATTGCCTTTCACGGGCGGTTGCAGTAGCAACTCGCGCAGGTTGTCCGCAAACACTTTAATGGCGGCCAGAGCAGCCCTTTCGGTCAGCATGGACCTGGTTTCACGCTCGAGCGAAGGGAAAATCAGCCGGTCATAGGCATCTTTACCCGCGTCTCGTACCGCTTCGGTGCAAGGAGAGGTGTTCGGTGCGAGAACGGCTGTATTGATAATATCCGCGGCTTTCACCGCATCAACAGCGATACGTACTTTTAAGAAGTTTTCTCTTTCACCGCGGTCAACAGCTAAAATGCGATGACCGGCAATTCTGTTTACCGGTTCGTTAAAGTCGTAATACATCCCGTAAACACTCTCGGCCTCTTCGTCCGACGCTTTGGATTCAAGTATGCCGGTGCTTATAAACAGGGTGCGGAGTTTGCGGCGGATATTGGCATCGTCGGATATATCTTCCGCGATAATATCCATTGCGCCTTGTACGGCATCTTGTGCAGTCGCAACGCCTTTTTCTTCATCTATGTATTCCACGGCCAACTCAAGCGCCGCTGGGCTTTTCGGGTCCTGAGCAAATATCGCTTGCGCAAGCGGTTCCAAGCCTTTTTCACGTGCGATAGAAGCTCTCGTTCTTCTCTTGGGCTTAAAGGGCCTATATATATCCTCAATTTCGGCAAGCGTTTCAGCCTTATTTAACGCGGCGGCAATTTCTTCCGTCATTTTTTCCTGCGCTTCAATGCTTGCGAAAACTTCTTCCCGTCTTTTTTCAAGGTTACGCAAGTATTCCAGCCTGTCCGCAAGCTCACGCAGCACTTGGTCATCGAGCGTGCCATGCACTTCTTTACGGTAGCGGGCAATAAAGGGGATGGTGTTCCCTTCGTCTATCAGTTTAACGGTATTTTCCACCTGCCAAGTTTGCAGGTGGAAGCGTGTGGTTAGTGATTGAATAATGTCCATTCAGTTCTCCTTGATTCGTGAGTATTTAATTCTTCTTTTTAAGTTGACGTATATCTCTGCCGCAAAACTGCAACGATATATAATTACCGATGATTCTTGAAGTAATGCGTTGCGAGTACTTTTGCTCCAGCTCTTCCGGGGTCAGGTTTGTGTTGATGATAACGGGCATCCCGCGTGAAATTCGCGTATTAATAATATTGTATATAGCGGAAACCGTAAAAGTTGTCGAAAACTCCGCACCCAAATCATCAAGGATCAACAGGTCGCACTCAAGCAGTGACTGCTCGGCGTTACCCGAAGATTCATAACTCCTGCTGAAACGTTCGCGTTCAAGCTTTGATAACAAGTTTTGTGCAGAGCCGTATATGACACCAAAACCTTGGTTGACGGCGAGCCCTGCAATGGCCAACGAAAGGTGTGTTTTACCAAGCCCTGTTTTACCATGCAAAAAAAGGCTGGGCGACGTCGTGTCAAAATCTTCGGCGTAATCTTTACAAAAGTTAAAAATCTCTTTCATTCTATTATAGGGGGAAATGCCTGTTTCGGGGTCTGCGGCTTTCGGGTAAAAGTTTAAATCAAAGCTTTCAAAGGATGAGCTGACAACAGGCGAAAGCTCACTGAGCTCCGAAAAAGCAAGCGTGCGCAACAGCGTGGCCCTGCAATCACAGTAAATACCGCTGACTAAGCCGTTGTCTTCGCATTTTTTACAAACAAACTGCATTTCCAAGTAGTCTTTGGGGTAGCCGGCCTCAGCAAGTAGCCTTTTTCTTTCGGCCTGCGCCGCCAGGTTCTGCTTGGCAAGCACTTCAATGTATTTGCGGGCATCTCCGCCCAAGCTAATCGCATTTACCGCGGCAATGCCGGTGTCTGCCATTTCTTTTTCAAGCTCGAGCAAGCGCGGTATCTTTTTTACCGCTTCTTCATGCCGCTTTTTTTGCTCTGCACCGGCTCTGTCTCTGCGCCGGTGCAGTTCCATATCGGCGCGTTCATAAACTCTGTTGTTGTAACCCATTACTTCTTCCTCTTTTCATATACAATGGGGTCGTGCAGAGAACTGTGCTTAAAGTCATCCAAACCGTAGGACGCATCGGCACCGCCTTTGCCTTTTCCTTTGGATTTTTGCGCAGTTCTTTCTTTGCCGGCTTTTTCCACGTCCTCCGGCGTCTTGATGCCTGCGTTATACCATGTTTTAAGTACCTTATCCATATAAGGGAGACTTAATTTTTGACAGTGGTTTGCCATTTGCTCGTAGGCGAGGTAAATCATTTCAACATCATACCCCATCGCCGTTCCCCAACTCCGCAGATACGGGACCTGCGCCGCAGTCGGGCGGGGATTGGTTAATCCGGCCATCGCGGAAAACTTTTTCCAAAGCGAGTTAACGGTTCTGAGCGATGTTATTTGCTCATCCGCCTTTTCAATGGTATCAATTTCCTTTTCGCCCCAGTCTCTGCCGATGCCGGATATGTAGGAGTAGGCGATCTTGTTTACAGAAACCGCATATTCGAGTATCATTAAGATGACCTCTACGGGCAAACCGTACTGGTCGTGCATCATGAGCAAAGTGCACTGAGCATCATATCCAATTGTTCGGCCGAGCTTCATTTGCGCTTCGCTAAAAAGGTATTTGATTTCCGGCGATTCCTTGGCACGTGCCAAAATCTGCTCGTAACTCGGCTTCGCTACCGGTAAAGCAGGGAGAGTTTTTGGCTTGTCCTTTTCTTTGTCTTTATCTTTATCCAACTCTTTTTCCTGTTCTTGATCGGTCGGTGTTTTTGGAGCAGCAACATCTTTACTCTCTTTGTTTTCTTTGCTTTCTTTACTTTCTTTGCTTTCTTTGCTCTCTTTTTCCACGGGTGTAGTCTTTACATCATCTTTTCTGCGTTTCGGTCCATCCTCCGCGGTTGAGTCATCTGTTGCGATGATGCCGTTTTCCAGCCAATACTGTAAAGCGTCGATTGTATCTGCCGGCTTTTGACCGATAGCGGCTGAAAGCTCTTCAATGTTAACCGTGTCGGAAGCGTGCCGTAACAGCCAAAGCAACGCCTTTAGTTGCGTTGCCCCTGCTAAACGGATATGTTTATCCACAATTTGTGATGGAACCGGGAAAACTGCACCCCAAGCCGAAGGGTGAATCTTATAACTCATTCAGGTGTACTCCCTCTATACGTAATACTATCTAATATTATACACACACAAGAGGAAAAATGAAATGAATTAAGTGTAAAATTAGCTGATTAAGATGTTTTTGTATCCATTGGCGAATTTACCCCTACAGGTTGTGCCATTACCTAAAAGAAACCACAATTTAATCATCAACATGACAGTTATCGCCGCAATAGAACTGTAATGAACTTAACATAAGAGGTGAGGAACACCCGGAAGGGTTGTGGAAAGCCCGAAAAAGAATGAAAAAAATCGAAAATATGTGTTGACAAAGATAAAGACGTTTGGTATGATACTCAAGCACCTCAGCCACAGGGACATCGGTTGAGCGGCAGAAGATCGCAGCGCAAGATTAGCAAGACGATTAAGTGAAGCGAGATTCAAACGGCAAGACAGCGCACCTTGAAAATTAAACAACGATCAAAAAATAACCCTGGAGATTTTTTTGTAGATTTTAGCAAAAATTTGCGACAGTAATTCATCCGACAACGGATGACAAAATACAGATACGCTAGAGTATCAAAATG
>JAAYFA010000069.1 GCA_012728445.1 Clostridiales bacterium
CGAGCGCTGTATATGCTCCGGATGAGACAGCACCGCACAGCCGATGGCTTGGCTTACGGCATTGACATTGTATGGGGACTTTGCAACGCGAACGGCACTGATAAGCGTCGGGTTGGCAATCGCGAACCCGAGCCTCACCGCGGCCATGCCCATCGCTTTTGAAAAGGTTCTTAACACAATAAGATTATCAAAAGACTGCGCTTCTTCCACCAAAGATTTGTCAAAAAAATCCATATAAGCTTCGTCCAACACCACAAGAGCGTTGACACTGCCGATGAGCTTTTTGATAGCCTTGGTGTCAAGCCCGATAGAGGTAGGGTTGCAGGGATTGGAAAAGATAATGATGCGGACATCTTCTTTGTTCGCCGCTTCGATGACGGCATCAACATCAATGGAGAAGTCGTCTCTTTTTGGCATGGTAATACAGGGGCATTCCATTAAACTGCTGTAAAATGCATACATGGAAAAATCCGGATTTAGGGTCAAGATTTTATCCCCTTTTTGTGTGAACGCATTCATAATGACCGAGATGAGTTCGTCCGAGCCGTTACCGGCTACGACAAGCTCCGGTTGGACGCCGTAATAAGCCGCCGCGAGGGCACAAAGCTGTGTTGCAAACGGGTCAGGGTAACGGTTGAAACGCACACCATCAATCGCTTCTTTTATACTGTCCAAAAGCTCGCCCGAAGGCGTTATAAAAGATTCGTTCGCATCCAGTCGAATGCGAAAATCACCTGTTACAGGCTCATAGGGTTCCATGGATTTTATTTTTCCACTCAGTTCAAACGGCATGTTCACTATAACCTCACCTTAACAGAATTGGCATGTGCCGTCAGCCCTTCGGCTTTGGCAAGTTCCATAATATCGTCACCCGCAATGATAAGGTCACGCTCGGTGTAATAAATAAAGCTGGATTTTTTGATAAAGCTGTCAACCGACAGCGGTGAAAAGAAACGGGCCGTGCCGCCCGTGGGCAAAACATGGTTTGGACCGGCGTAATAATCCCCGAGGCTTTCGGGCGAATAATTGCCGAGAAACACGGAGCCGGCATTATCGATTGCACCGATGTAGGCCATCGGGTTTTCAATGCAAAGCTCCAAATGCTCGGGTGCAAGTTCATCAGCAAACGCAATGGCTTCGTCTATGCTGTCGCACAGCAAGATAGCGCCATAGTTGTCTAGGGATTGCTCGATAATATTTTTCCTTGAAAGAGCGGCTAACTGTACTGACAACGCTGCCTGTGTTTCTTCAGCAACCCGTTTTGATGTGGTAATCAGCACCGCGCTCGCGAGCGTATCATGCTCGGCTTGCGACATTAAGTCTGCGGCGATAAAGGTAGGATTGGCGGTTTCGTCTGCGATGACGAGGATTTCACTGGGGCCGGCTATCATATCAATATCCACCGTGCCAAAAAGCAAGCGCTTTGCGGTTGCGACATAGATATTGCCGGGACCCACGATTTTATCAACTTTCGGAATACTCTCGGTGCCATAGGCTAATGCCGCCACCGCTTGCGCGCCGCCGACGAGAAAAATACGGTCAACGCCCGCAATAGCCGCTGCGGCCAGAATATCGGGGTTCGCCTTGCCGTCTTTGGCGGGGGGGGTCACCATAATAATCTCTTTGACACCGGCGATTTTTGCGGGAATGGCATTCATTAAGACGGACGACGGATAGGCGGCAGTGCCACCGGGCACATAAACACCGACCCTGTTTAAAGGACGCACACGTTGCCCCAACATCGAGCCGTTTGCCGTTGTGTTAAACCAGCTCTGCTGTTTTTGGCGCTCATGAAAACCACGGATATTGTCGGCCGCCCGGCGAAGGGCCGCCACAAAAACCGGATCACTGTTTGCTAAAGCCGCCCGCGTTTGCTCGGGCGATATTTCAACCTCAAGAGGTGCCGTACCGTCAAACTTCTCGGTATATTCACGAACGGCTTTGTCGCCATTCAAACGAACTGCGTCAATAACCTCATTGACAACGGCAGTTACCGCACGGTCAACTTCACCGCTGCGGGCTTTAAAGCGACTGAGCAGCTCAAACTCCGAAGCACCGTCCATTAACGTAACCGGTATCATTCAATAATCTCCTTTGCGAGTTCAACATCCGCCAAGAAACTTTCGATTTCTTCCTTACGCAGTTTCATGCTCGCGATATTGACGATAACCCTTGCGGATATCGGCATAATCTCTTCAATAACCATAAGGCCGTTTTCTTTTATTGTTTTGCCGGTTTCCACAATATCAACAATGGCGTCGGCAAGGTCTAAAAGAGGGGCCAGTTCAACGGAACCTTCGATTTTGATAATTTTAACATCCATACCCTTGCCCTCAAAAAATTTGCGGGCAACATTCGGGTATTTGGTGGCAACGACTTTTTCGGTATAGCCGCTGTAAAAATCAGAGCCTTTTTTGCAAGCGAGTGCAAAAATACATTTGCCGAAACCCAAATCTGTCATTTCATAAATTTCAGGATCGTATTCGACAATCGTATCCTTGCCGACAATGCCGATGTCGCAGGCACCGTGCTCGACATAGGTGATCACGTCTGCCGCCTTCGCCAAAACGACCTCGAAATCATCCACCGGGAGAATCAGCTTGCGCCCCTTTTTGATGAGATGTTTGCAGTCGAGCCCCATGGTTTGGAACAGGCTGGTCGCTCTGGTTTCGAGTCGTCCCTTGGTAAGAGCTATTCTGAGCGGTCTCATAATTCTTCCTCCTTATTTAATGATGATTTCGGCCTCTTTCGTCTCTATCTGAAATGTGGCAACGCCCTTGCTGCCAACACAGTCCAGCCGTTTTATGCTGTTTTTTGCGGCGTATCGTTTTGCAGCAGTCAATGTTTCCTGCGTGCAGTTTTCACATATTAAGTTATCGGCACTCAGTGCCCGAACACGAGCAATTGCTTGCACTTCGTAGCCGTCCTCACCAAAAACCAGCACATCGGCCGATTTTTTAGGTGCGATGTCCCCTCTGCTGAGCATGGCGTTGGCAAGGGCATCAATTTCCACCCAAAAACCGGTCGCAGGAAGAGGCTTGCCGAATTCCCCAAGAAGACTGTCGTACCGCCCGCCCGAAAGCACCGTTAGACCGGAGCCTTCAATAAAGCCCCTGAACACGACACCGGTATAATAATTGTTGCGATGCACCAGCCCGAGGTCGATATTAACTTTATCCTCCAGGCCGAGTTGTTCGAGTTTGCTGTAAAGATCGGCAAGATATTTAAGTGGAAGAAGCTCGTTTTTGCCTTTACACATGGACTGCGCTTGTCGGATTACTTCGCCACCGCCAAACAAGCGCGGTAAGCTCCGCAGTATGCGGGTGGCATCGCTTTCGCCAAGGGTGTTCAGCAAATCATTGAGCGCGGCGAAATTTTTCGTTTCAATATATTCGGCAATCTCATCACGGATTTCGTCGCTTGTTTGAAGCGCTTTTGACAGTGCCTGAAAGAACCCCGCATGACCGATCTCAATGCGAAAATCACGGGCACCGCAAGAATTGAGGGCGTCGATCGCCATCGTGATCACTTCCAAATCGGCGCGGATGCCGGATGCGCCGATGAGTTCGATACCGGACTGGGTTTTTTCATCGCTATGCCCGGAAAAACTCGGACAACGCTTAAAAACACGTTGGTTATAATATAAACGAAGCGGATAATCAGCCTCGCGTAACCGCGTTGCGGCAATGCGTGCGATGGGCAAGGTGCTGTCCGGGCGCAAAGCCATCATTCGGCCTGTATAGTCCG
>JAAYFA010000250.1 GCA_012728445.1 Clostridiales bacterium
CCACTCTGCCCGACAGAATAATCTCCAGCTTTGAACACACTTCCCCGGCAAAATGAACGATGCCGTTCTTGCCGTACCCGGTTGTTTTAAAGCTGCCATCATCCAAAAAGAGCTCAATTTCTTCGGGCCGTATTGATTTGATCAAGTCAATCTGTTGCATTAAAACGATATGTTTTTTCACCATCAGTCCTCCAAGTGTTACATTGGTAACACTTTTTCTTGCATTTTACCACTATAATAAGAGTATAGCAACATAACATACGAAAATTGTGCGTATATTGTTTGCCATCGCGATTATTCTAAACAAAAAGGAGAACTCATTATGAAGTACATCATCAACATCATTCGAATACTGTTCCTCGCGCTCTTTCTGCTTCTTTTCATTAAGGGGAAAGCCATGCTTTGGTTTGCCCTGTTTGCAGTGAGCCTGATTGCCGCTGTCCTTTTTGGGCGCGTATACTGCGGCTATGTCTGCCCCATGAACACCTTGATGCTGCCCACCCAGTGGCTAGCAAAAAAGCTGAAGATTCAAACGAAAAAAACGCCCAAGTGGCTTAAAAACGGATATTTTGCATGGATCACACTGCTTGTCAGCATCGTGATTATGTTGGTGTCGAAAAAGGCGCCGGGGATGAATCTGCCAATACTGCCTTTCTGGATGCTCCTTGCGGTGCTTGTTACGCTTCGCTACACACCGGCTGTTTTCCATAACCTTATTTGCCCGTTTGGCGCGTTGCAAAGAACCTTCGGCCGTTTCGCAATTCTGTCGGAAAGAGTGAATAAAGACACCTGCATCGGCTGCAAGTTATGTGAAGGAGTCTGCCCCTCCAAGGCCATCATCGTTGCTGCGGAAGATAAAAAAGCCACTGTCAATGCCGCCTTGTGCCACCAATGCACCAACTGCAGCCAGGTTTGCCCAACGAACGCTATTCACTATAAAACAAAATAGATTTAAAAAAGATAACGAAAGGCTTTCGAAGCAGCTAATTGCTTCGAAAGCCTTTTCACATGATGGGTTTTAGCTTTAAAATGTCACCGTTTTATCGGCCCACTCCACCATGTTCAGGCAGTCTACCATTGTTGATATCGGGCAGACCTCGTTGCCATCCATGTTCCTTGACTTCAGGCAGGTACCGCAGGCAAGGATTTCTCCGCCTGCTTCATGGAATATTTCCACCTGAGCGGCCACGTCAAATTTTTCATGACGAAGGGTTTCAACTTCAACTGCTTCACCCATCAAGAACACTTTCACCTCATGACCATTGTTTTTTGCGGTCACCGCAAAACGCATGGCGTTCCATGCTTTTTCAAATTCCTTTGTTTCAATGATGATACCAAGTTTCATCAGAGCACCTCCTGTTATTGAAAAGTCCCACCGATATGATTAATACCGATGGGACCGTTTTTTTGTTTAAGCCATGAAAAGTTCAATGTCCGATTCAACCGTGTCAATGCCCGCAATGCCAAATTTTTCTATGAGAACCTTGGCAACATTGGGGGACAAGAAGCCCGGCAGTGTGGGGCCGAGGTGAATATTTTTAACACCCAAGAACAGCAGAGCCAACAGGACAATGACCGCTTTCTGTTCGTACCAGGCAATGTTGAAGGCGATCGGCAGGTCGTTGATGTCGTCAAGGCCAAAGACTTCTTGCAGCTTCATTGCGATAACGGCCAGCGAGTAGGAGTCGTTACACTGACCGGCGTCGAGTACGCGTGGAATACCGCCGATGTCGCCGAGCTGCAGTTTGTTATATCGGTACTTCGCACAGCCTGCGGTTAGAATGATCGTGTCCTTCGGGAGTTTTTTTGCAAACTCTGTGTAATACTCTCTCGACTTCATGCGCCCATCGCAGCCGGCCATAACGAAGAACTTCTTGATAGCACCGGACTTTACGGCGTCAACAACTTTGTCTGCCAGTGCCAGCACTTGATTGTGCGCAAAACCGCCGACAATGGTGCCGGTTTCAATTTCTTCCGGCGAGGGCAAAGTTTTAGCCAATGCGATAATCGCGGAAAAATCTTTTTTGCCATGTTCATCCGCTACAATGTGTGTGCAGCCGGGGAAACCTGTGGAGCCGGTGGTGAAAATTCTGTTATTGACCTCTTCACTTCTTGGCGGAACAATACAGTTGGTCGTAAACAGGATAGGCCCGTGGAAAGAGGCAAATTCATCAATCTGCGCCCACCAGGCGTTGCCGTAGTTGCCCGCAAAGTTATCGTACTTTTTAAAGGCGGGATACGAATGAGCCGGCAGCATCTCGCTGTGGGTGTAAACATCCACGCCGGTGCCTTTTGTCTGCTCCAAGAGTTGCTCCAAATCGACCAGGTCATGGCCGGAGATAAGGATGGCAGGATTCTTTCTAACACCAATATTA
>JAAYFA010000025.1 GCA_012728445.1 Clostridiales bacterium
CATTAATTCAACACCGCGAGCCAGCCTAAGCAACAGAACACCCTATGAGATTTTTACATTCCTTCACGGAGAAGAGGCAGCACAACTTTTGAATATGCAAAAAATTCCGAAGGATGATGTTGTCCTGAAACCAAGGCTGTTAAAGAACCTATCACGAAAAAACTGAGCAAAAGGAGATTGCTTCACGGACGTACACATTAATATGAGCTGTGTTAAGGTAAGCGGAAGTTTGTTTTGCAATGTGAAAAATTTTACCTCTCTTGCCGCAGACTATTATGCCTTTATTTCGAATAAGACTAATGATGCAACAGGCATTTATTCTATGATGCTCTTCGCGAGACTCTATTCTACTTTGCTATTTGGCGTTATTCCCTTTTATTTCCGTGTTCTCAGGGGTTTTAATGGAATTTACTTTCGCAATTTCACCGGCGGGTGTAGAAGTGGAATTTAACTTTGCAATTTACGCCTTTGTTTGTCAATCAAAAAAAGATAGAAATGGCTATGCGGTTATGTTATAATCATTTCCAAGTATATAGGACGCAAAAATTCACCCCGATATTTTTGGCTCGGACCATTGCCCCGTATCCCTAACGATTGAAATGTAAGGATTTGCTATGAAGAAGTACCGAGTTATCATCCCATTGTTGTCCGCCTTGGCTGTGCTCGCGGTTGCCGCGGCCTTGCTGGCACCAAAATATTTTAAAAGAACTTTGTCGGGCAAACCGGTAGAGCAGACTGTCGTCGACTTCACACTTGCCCAAAGCAAGTACACGCCCATGCTGACCGGCACAGGAACAGCGGAATTCCCGCCCCTACAGACAGACATCGCCAATGTTTTTTACACCATCAATCCGGCCGACGGCACGGTTACGTATTACGAGACCGCCGCTACGGGTCTTATACCCTATAAAGGCACGGTCCAAACGGCGGATATCACGGTGAACTGCAGCAGTCGGAATATTCCCGTCAAACTCTTCTACATAGAACAAGACCAAAAAGTTGCCGGGTACGGACTGTTTACGGCAGCCCCCGGCAAAGCCCCTTCCGATATTTTTGCTTACGCTTTTTTCAAGGTGACCGCGCTCCCTGCAGCTTACGGCAAAAGCGGGCAGTTGTTGCTTATAGACTTTGACAAAAACAATTTTTGGATAAAGGACAAACTATATACCGAAGCCTTTATAATCAACCTCAATAATCCCGGCGCCGGGCCCAAAAGCCTGACAACCGACAATTCCCGTACGGTTGACTTTACCGGTGCATCGCGTAGCGACTGGGTTTTGCTCACTGATGGTTTTTTGGAGAGTCTTGGCAATAAGCCCTACTTCCTTTCCTCAAGAGATTATAACCTTGACCGCAAAGGTCTCATTTCGGATATCTTGACAGCCGGGCCCTTAAAACCTCCGCGTGTGGTCACCGGTATTTTAGGTCTATGGGCAAGGGTGGCCGGGGACAGCTTGATGTACCTAAAAACCACAGACGATGGCTTTGACTGTTTGAAATTTAACGGCAAAGACGAGCAGGTTATAAAAAGCTTTACAGGCAACTATTTTGAGGATTATCTGCAAAACGGGCATCATCTGCTTAATAAAAAAACGCTTGTGCTGACCGATTTGCTCACGGGGACGGAAAAAACTTTAAAAGATATTCCCGCCGATTCCGTGAGGTTGTTCAGCGTCAGCCCCGACGGTTCGCGGGCGGTAGCGGCCGTTCCGAGTGGCGGAGAAGTCCCTTCTACAGCCACACAAATGCTCGTGCTTTACAACCTTGAAACACACACGGCAACAACGGTGACCGAACCGCTGATTTTCTCACAGAGCAACGCGAATTTTTGCTGGATAGACAACAATACCCTGTTCCATCTTCGTCCAAGCGACGAGGAAGCAACAGGGTTGAGTTACTGTATGGTTAAAGTATTGTGAAGGGTAAGCTATGCAGTACCATTTGTAGGGACGCCAACCCTTGTGTTCGCACCGGGATCTCCGCCTTACCTTGCGGTTCATCAAGGATGTCTACCCCTACACGGCTAACCACTAACTATATGTTTTCTTCCCTGAAGTCAATGGTGATTTCGTCGTGCTCCATGGTAATTTTTCTGCATGCCACCCCTGCCGCGTTGAACATACGCTTTGAAGCGAGCACACTCGGGGTGGTTCCGTATTTGTCGGAAAGGTATAAAACCTCTTTTATCCCGCTTTGTATAATCGCTTTTGCACATTCGTTGCAAGGGAACAGTGCAACATAAATCTTGCATCCGGCGAGACTGCCGCCGTCGTTGTTCAGGATGGCGTTGAGCTCCGCATGACAAACATAGGGGTATTTGGTGTCAATCGTGTCGCCTTCCCTTTCCCATGGGAACTCGTCATCATCGCATCCGGCGGGCATCCCGTTATAGCCAACGGACATTATTTTGTTTGTCGCACTTACAATACAGGCACCCACTTGCGTACAAGGGTCCTTGCTGCGGTTTGCGGAAAGCAGGGCGATACCCATAAAGTATTCGTCCCAGGATATATAGTCATTGCGTTTCGGCATATTGCCACCCCCATATTGATCTGCACAAAGAATATCACATTTTATTTTTTTTGGCAAGAGCCTTGGAATTATGTGATGCGAAAAAAAGATTATGAAAAAAATGTAAATCTTGGCGCTCTTTACTGTATTTCTACCTTCACTGTGTTATAATAATATGATTAATTTTAATGAGGTGTCTTAGTATGAGTTTTTTGACAAAACTGTTCGGCGATTACTCGGCAAAAGAAATAAAAAGAACGGCCCCACTAAGGGATAAAGTTTTAGCGTTTGAAGAGGAATACGCCAAGCTGACCGATGGGCAGCTGCAGGCAAAAACGCCGGAATTTAGAGAGCGCCTTGCCGGCGGTGAAACGCTCGACGACCTTCTTCCCGAAGCGTTTGCCGTTTGCCGCGAGGCTTCCTGGCGCGTGCTCAACATGAAGCACTTCCCCGTGCAGGTGGTCGGCGGCATTGTTTTGCACCAAGGCAGAATTGCCGAGATGAAGACGGGCGAAGGCAAAACGCTTGTTGCCACCCTGCCCGCCTATCTCAACGGGCTTACGGGCCAAGGCGTGCACATCGTCACGGTCAACGATTACCTTGCCCGCCGCGACAGCGAGTGGATGGGCAAAGTTTACCGCTTTTTGGGCCTTTCGGTGGGGCTTATCGTTCACGAGAAGGAAGGCGAGGAGCGGCGCGACGCTTATCTTGCGGATATTACCTATGGCACAAACAACGAAATGGGTTTCGACTACCTTCGTGATAACATGGTGCCCTACATCGAGCAAAAGGTACAGCGAGGGCATGTGTTCGGCATTGTGGACGAAGTGGACTCCATCTTGATCGATGAGGCGAGGACACCGCTGATTATTTCCGGCAGAGGCGACCAATCCACCGACCTGTACCGCCAAGCCAACTCTTTTGTGAGAACGCTTACCATGGCGAAAGTCAAGGAAGTCGATTCCAAAGAAAACGTTGAAGATGCCGCAGACGGCGACTACATTGTTGACGAAAAAGCAAAAAATGCGACACTTGCCAAGAGCGGTGTGGAAAAAGCAGAAAAATATTTCAACCTGGAAAACTTAATGGATGCGGAAAACATGACCATCCAGCACCATATAAACCAGGCCGTCAAGGCTATCGGCGTGATGCACAGGGATACCGACTATGTGGTAAAAGACGGCGAGGTGCTGATTGTTGACGAGTTCACCGGGCGCATTATGCTCGGGCGTCGTTATAACGAAGGGTTGCACCAGGCTATAGAAGCAAAAGAAGGCGTTAATGTCGAGCACGAAAGCAAAACGCTCGCAACCATTACCTTCCAGAATTACTTCAGGCTTTATGAAAAACTTTCCGGCATGACCGGTACGGCCATGACCGAAAGCGCCGAATTCCAAGAGATTTATAAACTGGACGTTGTCGAAGTGCCGACAAACAAGCCGATGATTCGAAAAGATAATCCGGATGTTGTCTACAAAACCGAAAAAGCGAAGTTTGAAGCCGCTATCGAGCAAATCAAGGAATCCAACGAAAAGGGCCAGCCGGTGCTGATGGGTACGGTTTCCATTGAAAGGTCCGAGCATTTAAGCGCACTGCTCAAACGAGCAGGCATCAAGCATGAGGTTTTGAACGCAAAGTTTAACGATAAAGAGGCTGAAATTGTCGCGCAGGCAGGTAAGTTTGGTTCGGTAACCATCGCCACGAACATGGCCGGGCGCGGTACGGATATCATGCTCGGGGGCAACTCGGAATATCTGGCCAAAACAGAAATGCGGCGCATGGGTTATACGGAAGAATTGATTGTTGAAGCCACGGGCTATGCGGAAACGGATGACGAAGAGATCATTAAGTCAAGGACCGACTTTGCGGCTTTGAATAAAAAATATCGTGAAGAAACAAGCGCGGAAGCGCTTAAGGTTTGCGAAGCCGGCGGGCTGTTTATTATTGGTACGGAGCGTCATGAATCGCGGCGTATTGACAACCAGTTGCGCGGGCGCGCCGGGCGCCAAGGCGACCCGGGTGAAAGCCGCTTTTATATTTCGCTCGAAGACGACCTCATGCGTCTGTTCGGTGTGGAACGCCTCACGAGAGTGATGGATGCGCTGAAAGCACCCGAGGATATGCCGATTGAAACCAAGATGATATCCAACACCATCGAAAGCGCACAGAAGAAAATTGAAGGTCGCAACTTCGCCACCAGGAAAAATGTTCTGCAATTTGATGATGTGATGAACCGCCAGAGAGAACTTATTTACGGACAGCGTAATAAGGTGCTTGAAGGCGAAGACCTGAAACCCTATATTTTAAAAATGCTGGAAGAAACCGTCAACGAATCGGTTGACTTCTATTGCTCCTCCTCACTCCCAAGGAACGAGTGGAACGTTGAAGGACTGCGCGAAAAGTTTTTGGGTTGGTTAACCGGGCCGGATGATTTTGAAGACGGTTTTGACGGGGATAAAGCCAAAGAACTTTTATTGAAACGCGGGCAGGATCTTTACGAAGAACGAGAGAAAACGTTTGGCGTTGATGAGGTCGGCATACCCATTATGCGCCGACTTGAAAACATGATTTTGCTGAGAAATGTTGACAACAAGTGGATGGACCATATCGATGCGATGGAAGAATTAAAGCGAGGCATCGGACTGCGCGCCTACGGGCAGCAAGACCCCGTCGTGGCATACCGACAGGAAAGCTACGACATGTTTGACGAAATGAGCACCTCCATACGGGAGGATACGGTACGACAAATGTTGACCGTCGTTATCAGAAGTGAGCGTGAAACAAAGCGCGAGCAAGCGGCAAAAATTACCGCCACGAGCGGTGGCGGCCCGGATGGCAGTGAAAAGGGCCGGACAGTCCGTAAGGGCAAAAAAGTCGGTCCAAACGTAGCCTGCCCCTGTGGTAGCGGCAAAAAATACAAACATTGTTGCGGCGACGTAACAAAAAATAACATTGTGTAATATAAATATAATATAAGGGGACTATCAGCTTATGTCGAAAAATCTTGCACCGGCCTTGAGGCCCTCCACCATGGACTTTGTAGTCAGCGGAATCACGCATATTTGCAAAACCTTCAAACGAAGGGCGCCCGGCACGCAGTCGGAAAGAGATGCTCAGGATTTCTTTGCGAAAGAGCTCAAGCAATGGTCGGATGAGGTCGTTGTTGAGGATTTCACCCTGCATCCCTACGCATTTACAGGCTTCATCCCCTTTTCCGCGCTGTTTGGCATCATCTCCGCCATCCTGTTTTTCAGCATACGCTCTTTCCCTGAGCGTTCGTTTACGCTTGGCATGATTGGGGCAATATTATTGTTTATTGCCGCGGCGATGTTCTTCATGGAGTTTGTGTTCTACCGCAAATTTGTCGACTTCCTTTTCCCAAAGGCTGTTTCCAGAAATGTTTACGCCATTAAAAAGCCCGTTGGCGAAGTGAAACAACGTATCATTTTCGGTGGTCATGCCGATGCCCCGTGGGAATTCACCTTTTTTCTGCACGGGCAGATGAAATCGCTTATTCCCGCTGTAGCAGGTTCTGTCGGAGGCATGCTCGTCTCCCTGATTGTAACTGTCGTCTACTTGATTATGGGAGCCCCAAGAATCGAAGGCGCTTGGCTTGTCGTCGCCATTGTCATGCTCTGCTTAATCCCGTTTTATATCGCCATCATGTTTTTCACCAATTTCAGAGTTATTGTTGACGGTGCAAACGATAATCTTTCCTCCTGCTACGCATCCATGGCAATTATGAAGGAAATGACGGAAAACGATTTTCGTTTTGAGAATACGGAAGTCTGCTGCCTCATAACCGGTTCCGAGGAAGCGGGCCTGCGCGGAGCGAAGGCTTTTTGCAAGCAACATACAGAAGAACTCAAAAAAGTTAAAACCGTTTTTATACCTTTTGAAGTGTTGCGCGAATGCGACCAGCTCACCGTATACGATCGTGACATGAACGGCTTTGCGCCCAGCTGCAAGGCTGCAACCAAATTACTGCTCGCAGCGGGCAAAAAAGTTGGGTTGGACCTGAAATGTGCGACGATCCCACTGGGTGCAACGGATGCTGCTGCTTTCTCGCAAGCAGGGATTTCTGCGGCAGGTCTTTGCGGTTCAAGGGACACACCGCAAACCTATTACCATACCCGCTATGATACTTATGACAATATAAGCCCCGAGTGTATCCAAAAAGCGATTGAGCTCGGCTTTGAAGCCGCCTATATGTTTGATGCCGGGGAAGAAAAATAAACACATCCTAGCCCTCCGGCGAAGCGGGAGGGCTATTTTTTTTGGAGGCAGAAATTTTGCAAAAAACCATTATTGAACCCAATGGCAAAAACGCGCAGTATTGGAAGGATATATGGCGATATAAAGGGCTAGCGGCCACCTTTGCGATGCGAGATATCACGGTGCGCTATAAGCAGACGGTTATCGGTCTAGGATGGGCGGTTATCAGTCCCGTGGTCACCATGCTGCTCATGAGTTTCCTCTTCGGTACGGTAGCAAAACTACCTTCGGACGGTACCGCGCCTTATCAAGTTATGGTTTACGCGGGCCTGATAGCCTGGAATCTTTTTGCACGTGGGCTGACCATCGCCGCGACAACGTTCCTAACAAATGCCGCTCTTTTAAAAAAAGTGTATTTCCCGCGGATTATTGCGCCACTCGGGCAGGCTGCCGCGCTGCTTATTGACACGCTGATTTCCCTTGGAGTTCTTTTTATTATGCTCGCGATTTTTAAATATCCGCCGCCGTGGGGCCGGCTTTTATTCCTACCCGTTTTTATGTTTTTGTCCTTACTGCTGGGTTTTTCCGTCGGGTTGGTTTTGGCCCCGGGAAATATCAAACACCGGGATTTGAACCACATATTACCGTTTCTCCTTCAGGCAGGCCAGTATGTTACACCGGTTGTCTATTCTTTTACTTATATTACCTCGTCTATGTCAAAGAATACCGCTATAATGTATATGTTTAACCCCGCCGCCGGTGTCGTCAATGCCTTTAAATGGAGTATCATCAGCAGTAATTCTTTCCACTGGCCGTCCTTTCTTATCGCACTTGTCTGGATCGCCATACTGTTGCCGCTCGGCATACTTCGCTTTCGCAAGGGTGAGCGCACTTTTGTCGACCTGGTTTAGCAGGCCGTTTACTTTTATATGAAAGGAGACCGTGTAGTGGGCGAAATACCAACCGTAATAAAAGCCGAACACATCGGCAAAAAATATATTATAAAACATAACCGCGAAACAACAGCCTCTTCCTCCAACTTGGCAAGCCGTCTTTTAAAACCCTTCAAGCGGCAACCCAAAGAAGACTTTTGGGCACTAAAGGATATTAGCTTTGAAATAAAACAGGGTGAGCGGGTCGGAATTATCGGTAAAAACGGCGCCGGCAAGTCTACGCTGCTCAAGCTGCTTTCCCGCATCACAGAACCGACGCAGGGCCGTATAGAACTCCTCGGCAGAGCCTCTGCAATGCTGGAGGTTGGCACCGGTTTTAACCCGGAACTTACGGGACGGGAGAATGTTTATCTCAACGGTGCGATTTTAGGGATGCCCAAAGCGGAAATTGACGCTAAATTCGACCAAATTGTGGCATTCTCGGAAATCGGTAAATTCATTGACACACCTGTTAAGCACTATTCCAGCGGTATGTATGTGCGGCTGGCCTTTTCTGTTGCTTCGCATTTAGACCCGGATATACTGATTATTGACGAGGTGCTCGCAGTGGGCGACCAAAAGTTTCGGCAGAAATGTATGGACAGGATGAACGAGATAGCCGAAAGCAACAAGACCATCTTGGTCGTCAGCCATCAGATGAGTGTCGTCCGGGAGCTTTGTGACAGGGTTATTCTACTTCAGGATGGCAACATTCTTTTTGATGGCGATATAGAAGAAGGGGTGCAGAAATACCTTGATCTTAATCTGAATATGCAAAAAGATATGCCTCGCTTTATTGTCCTTAGCGAAAGAATCCGGTCGGATGGCTTTTCGCAGAGGATTCAAATGCTTGAATTTTCCGTTTCAAAGAAAAATGACATGTGTTTTTCCAATGAGGAACCCCTTCAAGCAGACCTTAAGTGGAAGGCTCTCGAGGATGTCCAAAATGTATATATCAGAATAATTTTCACATTTCAGGACAATACTACTCTTGGCATGGCTTGCACAACCGAGCCTCTTTCGGCAAAAAACAATGAAGAGAAAACGACAGCGTTGAATATTGATCTCAACTGTTTTGCTTCCGGAATATATAGTGCTGACATCTATCTGTACACTACCGTGCAAACGGAAATTTTTACTTGGAGACCTGACAATTATGATGTAATCGACCATGCGTTTTCATTTGAAATCAATCACACCGGCAACAATGCCAACAATCTTGAGTGGCATCATCAAGGCTGGGGGCACGCAGTTCTGCCAAGAATTATTATATCGGGAGAACACTGTGAAAAAAACTGATTTCCTGCTATTATATGAACACAAGGCACGGGAACTTGAGAACCTGTGCCTATTGAAATTTGAACTTGACAGACGCGGTTACAAGACAGAGATTATACATATTTCAGATACCAAAAACCAAAAAAATCCGGTTTACCTTGCAAAAGTAGTCGCGGTTCCATGTTGCTATAACAATGAATCCCTTAAATGGGCAACAAAACATTTTGTTAAGTTTGACAAAGTCATCAATATGCAATGGGAACAGATTTTTCGGCCGGAGCACGAAAATGATCAAGGTTCAATTTATTCTATAGATGAAATTGCTAAGGCTGTCGTTCACATATCATGGGGTAAAAATAATTATTTACGCCTGACTCAACAACTCGGAATAAACCCCGAAAATGTTAAGATTACCGGCCACCTCTCATTGGATTTTCTGCGCGAAGAGCTAAGAGGTTATTACCGCTCAAAGGAAGAGCTTTTCAGCGAATACGGCTTCCCGCCCGGAAAGAAAGTTTGCTTGTTTGTTTCATCATTTTCCTATCCCGGTCTTCCCAATGGGGGACTTGCCGATATAGCAAGCAAACTCGGCAATGTTACATACCACTATTATCAACAGGCCTGCGAGTCACAAAAAGGGGTGCTACGGTGGTTTCGAATGGCGCTTGAGGAACGAAGTGATATTGTTATAGTTTATCGGCCGCACCCAAGTGAAACAATTGTCGAAGCACTCTCACAGCTTGATCGTGATTTTGAAAACTTTCATATTATCTGCGATTATTCTGTTAAGCAGTGGGTGATTACCTGCGATAGAGTTTACACGTGGTTAAGCACGGCGATTACAGAGGCCTATTATGCCGGTAAACAGTGTCACATTCTTCGCCCAATTGTGCTGAGCGAAAATGACGATGCCGTCATATTTAAAGACGCACTTACCATTTCAGACTTTGAAGCTTTTTCGCATACGATAGAGAAAGAACTTGTGGAATTTCCGGTAAAAAGTGAAAGAATAGAGGAAAATTATGCAACGGATTGGGCCACACCGACATATAAGAAAGTTGCCGATGTTTTTGAAAACGTCTTAAAAGAAAACCGTTACAAACTCAAAAAGAAACAGCTGAATTTTTTGAAAACAAACAGCAAATCTGAGAGAAAAAGTGTGAAAGATTTACTTATCGTGATTATAAAAAGAGGGTTCATCAAGAATGCTTACGAAAAACTCTTGAAAGACGAAAGAATCCATCTTGTTTTTATTGAAAAAAGAAGAGCCTTACGAAACGAGGCCCTGATTTCACAAAGCGAAATGGCACAGAGCATGACCATAGAAAAAGAGTCTGACCTAAATCAATATTTGGCCTATCTCAAAACAATAAACCTTCGAGATGAAACTAATAAAGAAGAAATTGATATAATAATCGCAAGGATTGAAAAATCATTAAACCATCGAAATGAATAAACCCGATTTGAAGTGTTTTGCGAGTGACAGGGTACACCCCGGGCCGGAAGGCACGAGCAGCGAAGCAATTAACGAGTTAAAACAGATTGTGCATAAGCCGGTTGTGATGTATAGATATCTTTGCTTTGAAAATGCGTCAGGGCAAATAAATTTACCCTGACGCATTTTTTGTTGCTATATCCCTTTGCCGGCTCCAATACCATAACAGATCGTCGTTGATCTATCACAGAAATCGACTGTTTTTTTAAAATTTCTATAATTCTTGGTGATGAACTTACCAATCGCCTACATACCCTATTTTCGAAAAAGTATACCCTTCAGTACCACAGGCATTGCTAATCTCTTCTAAAGAGCACTTATTTGACAAATGATAATTTAATAAAGCTAAATACCCAAACATCATCTTTAAACTCAACAGGGATTAAGCCACTCACCTGAATCCCCCGTCTTACCTTGGTAGATTGTTTTAATAAATCGGGAGCGCATATTTCTAATCTCTTTTTCACTAAATCATATAGTTTCCTGATAATCTCTTCATTGCTTGAGGAAACTATGCTGTCGCTTCTGCTATACCAATAAGATAAGGTTATATTAATTATATTTTTACTTAGCTTTGTTTGCGGATTGGTTTGAGACTTGTTATTACTTTCACAAAGCATACACTGTTCCTCCTCACGAACAAGATTCAGATAACGGCTTTCAATGTATTATATCACATAATGGACACTATTGTGTTACATTCTTCAATCTTCTAAATCAAGCTTACCGTATTGACAAAACAGAGTCAATTATAGTTTTTGGGGACATGTGAGACTCCGCGACATTATTTCTGTTGACGGAAGGGGCGTTCAATTTGGGCAAGATTAAACTCAATTCCATTAAAATAACCGGCAGCCGCATATTGTTTGATTATTCGGTCAGCGACGACATTAAGAAATATTTTAATCTGCAGCAGCCCTTCTTCATTGAGTACGGTGAAGATGTTTCCATGGTGCCGGAAGCGATACTGGCCATCCCTTTTTTTGCCAACTTTTTACCGGTTGCGTGGGTTACCGGCTCAGCACTTTGTGCCGAATCTGCCGACAAGAATTTTGTCGAAAACGTGGATGCAATCAAACAAGCTTACACTGATATGTATCCTCTTATGTCATTCGGCGGTTCTTTGGCCATTCAAAATATCGTGGATTGCAGTTACGAAAAAACAGAAAAAACAGCTGCATTTTTCAGCGGGGGAGTCGACAGCTTTTGTACGCTGATAAGAAATATTGAGAAGAGTCCTGTGCTGATGACGCTTTGGGGCGCAGACATAAAGTTAACAGACATCGAAGGCTGGGCGAAGGTGGAAGAAAACACAAACCGCGTTGCCCGGACTTTCGGAGTCGATAAGATTTTTATTAAAACGTCTTTCCGCCGGGTTCTAAACAACCGCGAACTGGACCGGCTCTCGAACTCCTTTGCCGGCGGGGGCTGGTGGGGTTGCCTGCAGCATGGCATCGCTATCACCGCACATTCTGCACCAACTGTTTGGCTACACAAGGTTTCCGTCCAGTATCTTGGTGCGTCTTTTTGTAGCAAGGATAAAAATATTCATTGGGCATCGTATCCCACGATTGATGAAAATATGGTCATCGGTTCCTGCCGCACGATTCATGACAGTTTTGAACTGGACAGACCACAAAAAATCGATGAAATTATTCGCTTCAAAAGAAAAACCGACTTACCCATCAATCTCAGGGTCTGCTGGGAGTCAAGCGGCGGCGGCAACTGCTGCCAATGTGAAAAGTGTTATCGCACAATGATGGGGATCATCGCCGCCGGCGCTAACCCGAAAGATTTCGGTTTTGATATGAGCGCAGATTCGGTCAGCCTGAAAAAAATCAAGACTTTCATTGTCTGGTCCGACCCCCACGGTGTTTCACTCGATTACCTTTGGGACCCCATTAAAGACAAAGTCAAAATCAATAAACAAGTTCTAAAAAAATCGGGGACCTACAAATATATTAAATGGTTGCTCCGCGTTGATTTTTCCGATGTTCAAAACAACCGATACCGAAAAAGGCAGCAGGCCGTTTTTAATGTGAAGCTTGCCGTTAAAAAGGCACTGCCAAATTCGCTGCTCAAAATAAAAAATAACCCGGAAAATCAGATAATAATTTGACTCTACCGGTGCCATACGTATATACGAAAGGTTGGGGTCCTCTATGAAAATTCTTGCGATCGGCAACAGCTTTTCCGATGACGCATCCGCGTGGCTTCATCAAATCGCCAAGGCCGGCGGTGTAGATTTAAACGTTGTCAGTTTGTGCATCGGCGGCTGTCCACTTAAACTGCACTGGGCAAATGCGTTGGGCGACGTGAGTGATTACTATGTCACCGTCAATGGGGAGCAGACGGGGGAAACGTTTTCCCTGCGGGAGGCGCTCGAGAGCGACGACTTTGATTTTATCACTTTTCAGCAGGCAAGTATCTTGAGCGGCAGGGAAAAAACATTCTACCCTTTCATCGAAAACTTGTTTCATTTTGTTCGGGCATATCTCCCCGATGCCGAAATACTGCTTCACCAAACCTGGGCTTATGAAAAAGGATATGAGCGGCTGTCGGAATACGAAAACAGCCGGGATGTTATGTTCAAGGACATCAAGCAAGCCTACCAAATGGCGGCCGAAATACTTGCCGGACTCAATGACGCACCGCTGAGGATAATCCCCTGTGGCGAAGCCATGCAGCTTGCCCGCGCAAACCCAACCTTTGACACCACTTTTGACGACGGCAACCCGTTGAGCCTGAACCGCGATGGGTTCCACGCAAGCCTCACCTACGGTCGTTATCTTTTGGGCGCCGTTTGGTATGAAGTCTTTTCAGGCAAGGGCATTATACCTAACAAATTCAAACCCGAAGGCGCAGATGACGAAACTATAAAAACGTTGAAACAAATAGCGCATAAGGCGGTTATGATGTACCGGTAAGCAACGCGTAAGGATAAAGTTTAAATCCCACCAAGTGACAAAAGATGTCTGTTGGTGGGATTTGTACTTTGCTATACGCGTCCATGCAACTTTTACGAAGAGTTGATTTTGATTTACGACCAAAATCATAAAGCCCGTTTATTTTTTAATGGATTTTTTTGTTTCGTTTTCTATCTGCTTAATACCCTTATCCGGTGTCGGTAACTTCTCCGGCATGGTGCCGCCAAGTTCTCCAATGGTTTGGCGCACTTTCTTTCCAACCTCGTAATGGGTATTGTTCGCCTTTTCCTTGGCTTTTATCCCATCTCGCCGAAGTTTTTCATCGGTTTGGGTGGCGCGGAATAAATTTGCCGCAAGCTCCGTGCTACCCATATGGTCCAATATTTTCTGGCTCTTTTTCAAACCTTTTCTTTCGTGGATTTCCTTTGCACCCAAACCGCCATACAAGCCTTGATAGCCATTATTTTGAAAAACAGCGAAATCAAGCGGGCTTTCAACGCCCGCCTGCTGCGCAGCTTCGGCTAAGGATTTGTTATGTGCAACCATTTCGCCGCGTATAGCCAAACGTTTTTGTTCATCGCTTAATTGGTCATACTCGTCTATCAATTCCTGTTGCCTAGTTTTTACCGCAAAATATGTTTGACCAAGGGCGATTACATCCTTTTGGGGGTCACCGTTTTGAACAATCAGGTAACAGGCATAGCGGGAAAGCTGAATATCTTTTATTTCCCTCCCTGCTCCGGAACCGATATCGACCATTTTGTTGACGTCAACAAAATGGTCGGAACTATTATTATTGCTGTTCTTACAAGCAGCTTTCGCTTTGCTTATAACCCCTTGAAAATTGCGCCATTCAGTGTACTCCAAAACAGTTTGCAGTTCCCTTGCATACCAAAATTCAATGCCGTCTTCCGACACATGCTTGATCTCCTCAAATGTTTGCTCCGAATATTTTTTTAAACTACTCATTTAGCAATCCCCTTAGTTTAGAATTATGACTCTGCTGTCGTATAGATTTAGAAGTGTTTTTAGTTTATCTCTTTTCCTTACAAATATCAACTTTATATTTATTGTTTCGCGATCTTTTCTGTTAGGGTCGGCAAATCGGTGTTTCCAATCCATTACCCTCATTCGGTACTTTCTTTCTTGACACACAGAACAAACAATAGTATGATGTTTTTGAGTTTAGATCTCTAAAGACCAACTTTACGTTTGAAAGGAATGGTATCATGAACCTCTTCACAAGCAATACAAAGTTATTCAAAATCATTCTTGGTCCGCTCGCTGCAATTATGGCCTTGGTTATGACGTTCACCGCCAATGTCTTTTACAAACCCGGCGTGATGGACATGCCCGTGGCCCCCGATGATTTTACACCGATTATCCGCTTTACGGTGGCAAGCGATGTCCATTTGAAGGACGAGGGTGGGGAAGCGGAGGCATATCGACTCGGCCTGATGATTCGCAGTAGCTATAATATCGCCGAAAACAGCAGCCCTTATACCAATCTTGACGGCATTGCTTTTTGCGGCGACCTTACAGACCAAGGCACACTGACACAACTGCAAAAGTTCAAAGACATCTGTGACGCAAATTTTGAAGGTCCAACAAAAAACTTGACCGTTCTTGGCAATCATGAGTATAAGTATGATAGCCCAAACACAGTTGCAAATTTTGAGAACATTGTCGGATTACCCACTCAATTTCACACCGTAATCAACGGGATACACTTCATCGGTGTTTCTCCGGACAGGGATGGTAGCGGTTACACGGTTGAAACACAACGATGGCTTTACAAACAGCTCAAGGAAGCCGCTGCGGAAAGCTCAGACAACCCCATTTTCGTTTTTCAGCATCACCATGTTTGGGGCACCGTATACGGCAGCTTGAATTGGGGTAGCCTGGATTTGACCGCTGTTTTATCCCAATTCCCGCAGGTCATCGATTTCAGCGGACATTCACATTACCCAATGAATGACCCTGTGTCCATTTGGCAGGGCGCTTTCACGGCGCTTGGTACGGCGACACTGAGTTATTTTGAGATGGAGTATTTCCCGCGCACCGGCGGCCAATACCCGAGCAGCCGCAACGCTGCCCAAATTTATGTGGTGGAAGTTGATGCCAAAGGTGCTACAAAAATCAGATGTTATGATTTGCTGGCAAGTCAATTTATTGGGGAAACCTATTACATTGCAACCCCGGCGGACAAAACCACCTTTGCCTACAGCCCCAAAAACAGAATCGCCAAATCCACGCATCCGACCTTTGCGGCAGACGCAAAAATAACCCCCACAAAAACCGAAGACGGCAGCTATTCCATTCACTTCCCTGCGGCAACCGACAGCATTGTTGTACGCCAATACGAAGTCATTGTTGCAAAACAGTGGGGTGGCATTGCTTGGCGCAAAACACATTTTTCCGATTATTTTTTCACACCTATTCCGACGGAACACAACATCAATATCGGGCATTTAGAAAGCGGTCAAACCTATACCGCCACCATAACGGCGGCGAATGCTTATTACTTGCCCTCGAAACCGATTAGCGTAACCTTCACGGCAGAATAAAAGAATAAAAGAATAAAAGAATAAAAGTAAAAAACCAAAAAGCAGGTCGGATGTTTAGTCCGGCCTGCTTTTTTACCTGCACTGTATTGTTTTTGCCGGGACAGAGAAACCCGCTTCCTAAAGCAGCTGTCGTTCTCCCATCGCTTCTCTATCGTTTCTCTATTGCTTCTCCACTGTTCCCCGGACGTACGAATCCGTGTGCCAAATATTCTCGGCATATTCAGCGATGGCTCTGTCTGCGGAAAAGCGCCCCGCGCCCGAGATGTTCATCAGAGACATCCTATTAAAGCGTTCTCTATCCAGCCAAATTCCTTCCGCCTTTGACTGGGCAAGGTGGTAATCCGCAAAATCCGCTAAGACCATATACGGGTCGTGCTGGAGAATGGTGCCGCTGATTTCCATAAATGTCTTACCGTTAATACCTTTATTGATAAAGTCCAGGGTGCGTCTAAGTTCTGCATTGTTATTGTAGTAGTTTATCGGCGAATAGCCGGCGCGTTTCAGATTGTTGACTTCTTCCGTGTTCATCCCGAAAACGATGATGTTTTCATCACCGACGGCGTCGTGAATTTCCACATTCGCGCCATCGAGTGTCCCGATCGTTATGGCACCGTTTAACATCAGCTTCATGTTGCCCGTGCCGCTCGCTTCCGTCCCGGCTAAGGAAATTTGTTCGCTGAAGTCTGCCGCGGGCATAAGCGTTTCCGCCATGGTGACATTGTAGTCCTCCATGTAAACAACCTTGAGGCGTCCTGCGACATCCGGGTCGTTGTTGATAAGCTCTGCCAGCTCACAGATAAAGCTGATGATTTTCTTGGCCATAAAATAACCCGCGGCGGCCTTCGCACCAAAAATATATGTGTGCGGTGTAAAATTGCCACTCGGATTTTCTTTGATTGCTAAGTATCTTGCCAAAATATTGATCGCATTGAGATGCTGCCGCTTATATTCGTGCAGGCGTTTCACCTGAACATCAAAAATGGATGACGGGTCCAGCTCAATACCGTTGCTCCTTTTTACCAGAGCGGCAAAGCGCTCTTTGTTGGCTGTTTTAATCCTCTCAAGCTCTTTGAGTACCGACATGTCATCGGTATACGTGCGCAGTTTCATCAGTTCACTGCCATCGTGCACAAAACCGTCGCCGATAAGCTCGGTAATCAATGTCGAAAGCCCGGGGTTCGATTGGCAAAGCCAGCGGCGGTAGGCGATGCCGTTGGTTACGTTTTTAAACTTTTCGGGATTTAGCGAATAGAAATCGTGGAAAACAGTTTCCTTGAGTATCTCGCTGTGCAAAGCCGAAACGCCGTTGACGCTGTGGCAGGCAAAAACGCAGAGGTTTGCCATGCGTATAAAACCATTTGATATAATCGCCATGCGCTCTACCTTGTCTGCATCACCGGTCTGTTGCCAAAAATGAGCACGAGCGCGGTTGTCAATTTCTTTTATAATTTGATAAATACGCGGTATCAGCCTACTGACAAGTTCTTCCGGCCAGCACTCGAGCGCTTCGCTCATCACCGTGTGGTTGGTGTAGGCAAAAATTCCGCCGACCATCTTCCACGCTTCCTCCCAGGAATAGCCACAGTCGTCCAGTAACAAACGCATGAATTCGGGAATAGCCATAGTCGGGTGCGTATCGTTGATATGGATCGCAATTTTATCCGGCAAATCGCTCATCATTCTGCACGTTTTCAGGTGACGGTGGACGATGTCTTGTATGGATGCGGAAACGAGGAAGTACTGCTGCCGCAGGCGCAGACTTTTACCTTCCGGATGACTATCGGAAGGGTACAAGACTTTGCTGATGACCTCTGCCGTGGCGTTTTGTTCCATGGCGCGCATATAATCCCCTTGGTTGAACATATCCATATCAAGCCCCGGCGCCTTCGCGGACCATAAGCGCAGCACACTCGCACCGCAGCCATCTTTGCCGGGGATATACATATCGAACGGCACGGCCTTCACCGTTTTAGCGCCGGTCAGTTCAACTTGGTGGTAATTTTCTTCCCAAGAATCGGTCACCGTGCCTTCAAAATGTACTTCGACGGTCCTGTCGTCCCGCGGGTTGAGCCACACCTCGCCGCCGGGCAGCCAAAAGTCGGGCAATTCCGTCTGCCAACCGTCAACGAGTTTTTGCTTGAAAATTCCGTATTCAAATAAGATGGAGTAGCCCATTGCCTGGTAGCCGCCTGTGGCCAGTGCGTCCAAATAACATGCCGCTAATCGTCCCAGTCCGCCGTTGCCAAGGCCCGCATCCGGCTCCTGATCGTACAGGGATTCGAGCTTGACACCGAAACCTTTTAACACTTCCGAAACAACAGGTGTAAGGTTGAGATTATAGAGGTTGTTTTTAAGTGACCGCCCCAGCAAAAACTCCATGCAAAGGTAGTAAATTTTTTTTGAGCCCGCCTCGGTCGCCTCGCGAACAAACTCGTTGTTATGCGGGCGGAGCAATTCCCGCAGGATAATCGCTATTGCTTTGTAGTAATGCTCATCCGTCGCCTCTTGGGGCGTTACGCCAAAGAAATGAGAGAGTCTGCTTTTAAGCATCTCCTCAAATTGATTTTTTGTTAAATTGAAATCCATGTTAACCTCCGTGCGGAGAAAAATATCCGCCATTTTAGTACGTTAAGATTGTACACTTTAATATACTCTAAAATGAAAAGAATTACAAGCCGGCCGCGAGCAACTTGCCAAAGCAAAGCCTGTGGGGTATAATTACAGCACTCTTTAACAGAAATGGTGGCCTTGATGAATAACTACATTTTTACCCCCGACGGCACGCCTCCGCACGAAAATATGCCCTATTACACACCGTCCGCGCCGCTTCCCCCAAATTACCCGGGGCTGGGTAACGGTATAAAGGGGCTGCGCCGCCTGAGCATTACCGCGGGGCTGTGCGTGCTCGGCTTTATGGTGCTGCAGTTCGCAGTTTACTTTATACTGGTGTTTTTTGGGCTCGACAAAGCATACAACAACAATGAACTGTTTCAAACTGCGTTTAGTTCTGTTTATTCGATCATCTGCGTATTTTTGCCTTTTTTTGTTGTGGCTCTTTTTATGGACGACAAACGCCGGGGCGAAACCCTGCTTTTTGGCAAACCCTACTCCCTATGGCTTATGATCATTGCCGTACCTGCCGGGTTTATGTTTTGCATGGCCGGCAACTATGCCACGAACGCGCTTGTCACCGTGATGGAGTCCTTTGGCGTTACCCTTTCCGCACCGGAAAATTTGGTGCCGAGCTCTGTCTTGGGACAGGTTATGTTTGTAATACAAATTGCCTTTGTTCCCGCACTGATAGAAGAATTCGCCTTGCGGGGCGTTGTTATGCAACCACTGAGAAAATATGGCGACCGCTTCGCGATTGTGATGTCCGCACTGGTTTTCGCTTTGATGCATGGCAACATGATTCAGGCGCCCTTTGCCTTCATCGCGGGTCTTGCGATCGGGTATTTTGTTATCGCAACCGGGAGCATTTGGACAGGGGTTTTGATTCATTTTGTCAACAACCTTTTTTCCGCCCTGCTTAATCTCCTTAACGCCAACAGCAGTCTTTCGCTTGATACTGCCTACGCCGCCGTTATGACGGTTGCTTTTGTGCTGGGAATCGCCTGCTGCGTTATCTTCGCTTTTAATCAAAAACGATACAAGCTTCGTAAAACAGAATACCCCATCAGTGCTACACGGCGCTTTTTCAACTATATTTTTACCCTTCCGATGATTGTCGCCTTGGCGGCCATCGCCTATATTACGCTGGACTACATCAAATTTGGAGGCTGAGCAATGACGGACAGCTATTTTATGAAAGCAGCGCTCAGCCTTGCCCGCGAAGCGGGTGCTGCAGGAGAGGTGCCCGTGGGGGCCGTCGTCGTGCGTAATGGGGAAATTGTCGGCACCGGCAGAAACCGCCGGGAACTCGATAAAAACGCCTTGGCTCATGCGGAAATCGAGGCCATTGAAGCCGCTTGCCGCACCTTAAACGGTTGGCGACTTTGGGAATGTGAGATGTTTGTGACACTGGAGCCCTGCCCCATGTGCGCGGGAGCTGTTATCAATTCGCGCATAAAGCGGTTGGTGTATGGCGCCTATGATGAAAAATCCGGCTCCTGCTCCTCGGTTATCAATCTGTTTGACCTGCCGTACAACCACCGCCCGGAGGTAATCGGCGGATTTATGGCGGAGGAATGTGCGGGGGAGCTGACATCGTTTTTTGCACAGCTCAGGCAACAAAAGAACGAAAATAAATAAACAAATAAATAAATAAAAACGCGGAATTGAAATCATCATCCTGACTTCTTTTCCGCGTCTTTTTTCTGCTATATGCCTTTGGGTTGGGCGGTACGCGTGTTACCGGGCTTAGCCCGCGCCACGAACCGCGTCTTTTTTTGTCCAGCTCATTCTTTTTTCGCTTGGACAGCTTGGCATATGGGATGAATTTTTTCATGCCAACACCTCCTATTCACACGATGAGTCACACCGCTGCTTTTACTCCTTTATAAATTTCATCGAAATATCAAATGCCTTCACCGAATGTGTCAGCGCGCCTAAGGAGATAATATCCACGCCCGTTTCGGCAACCGGCCGCAGGGTTTCAAGCGTTATGCCGCCGGAGGCTTCGAGCAACGCTCGCCCACCCGTCATCTGTACCGCTTGCGCCATCATCTCATTGGTCATATTGTCGAGCATAATGATTTCTACCCCCGCATCGAGGTCTTCTTTTACCTCTTCAAGGTTTCTGGTTTCCACTTCAATCTTCACCATATGCCCAAG
>JAAYFA010000038.1 GCA_012728445.1 Clostridiales bacterium
AAGATCACTTCCATTCACCGCTGCCGGAAGGTAAAACGGTCAAAAAATGTATTGTTATCGGGCTCGACGGTGCGCGTTGCGACACCGCTGCCGAGAGCACGAAAGAAGCACACAGCGGGTTAGCGCTACTTGCCGCGCAAGGGGGGCTATACATAGCAAAGGCGGGCGGGGACAGTTTGCTCCATACACAAGCGACAAAAACAACATCCGGCTGGACGACGATACTTACGGGCACATGGGCAAATGAGCATCACGTCTGGTACAACGGCATCATCAAGCGAACCAATCCCAAAACCTTTTTGACCACTTTGGTGCAAGACGGCAGTGCCGGCAGCGCCGAATTTTTTACCTGGTGGCCCTGGCATGTGCAAAAAGCATACTCCACTTATCGCTTGGAGTCTTTCTATACCCGGCTCCATGGGCTGCCCGTGCGCTGGAATACCTTGGCGGGTGAGGACGAGCTGCGGACAGCATTGCTTACCGCCGTGGCAAAGCCCGACTGTGCGGATATTCTTTTCAATATTTACGAACGCCCGGACGAAACGGGGCACCAATTCGGCTTCAGCTCTGATGTGCCGGAGTATAAACAGGCTGTCCGTGACTGTGACAAAGACGCCTATGATGTTATCAAAACCATCGAGGCACGGGCGAGTTATGCGGCAGAGGATTGGCTGATACTAATGGTAACCGACCACGGCGGGCAGGATAAGGATCACGGCAATTTGTCGGATGATTGCTGCTTCATTTTTATAGCCACAAATAAGGCAGTAACGGCGAATGAGTAAAAACGAGATTGAAAAAAGTGTAAGCCGCTTGTTTTGGCTTTGTTGGCTTGCCTACAGCATGAGCTACATCGGTCGCCTAAACTTTTCCGCCTGTATGGCGGCAATGCTGGCGGACGGTGGGTTGACCAAGGCTTATTTGGGTAGCGTCGGCACAGGGTTTTTAGCTTGCTACGGTGCGGGGCAGCTTGTTAATGGAATACTCGGTGACAAAATATCTCCCAAATTTATGGTCGGTATCGGTCTTTTTGGTGCCGGCTTTGCCAATATATGGATGGGGCTCAATACCATCCCCGCACTGATGTTTTTCATCTGGTGCGCAAACGGCTATTTCCATTCCATGCTTTGGTCGCCGATTGTTCGTGTGCTGTCGGAATGGCTGCCAAAGGCAAAACAATCCAAAGCGGGGGCAAATATTTCCACAACAATTCCGGTGGGGACCATCTTGTCTTACTCGCTGTCTTCCATCCTGTTGACGTTCACGGGCTGGCGATTCGTTTTTATTGTTGACGGAATACTGCTTGTTGCGGCGTCGCTCGTATGGATTTTCGGTATTTCAACCTTGAAAGAATATATCGCAACGCGGGAAGGTATCAAAATACAAGGGGATGCACACGTGGCGGACAATGCGCCTTTGCGCCCGATTAAAGCCCGCAGTATGCCCGTATTAATTATCGGCACAGGTTTGATTTTTGCGGTCATTGCAATTTTATTTAACGGGATTTTGAAAGACGGCGTAACCCTCTGGGTACCCACTTATATCACCGAATTTTTCGGTGTAACGCCCCAGTTTTCAGCTGCGCTTGCTATTATTATGCCGGTGGTCAGCCTCGGAGGAGCCTATACTGCGGTTTGGCTAAATAAAAAGTATTATAACAATGAATTGACAACAGCCGGTGTCCTTTTTGGGGTAAGTGCCCTTGCCTTTGTTTGCCTGTTCTTGTTCGGCAGGTATAACATTATTTTGGCTGTCAGCTTAATCGCCGTTTCCCTTTCCGGCATGCTCGGTGTCAACTCCATGCTTTTGACCTTTATCCCGTTCCACTTCAGCAAGCTCGGCAAAGCGGCATCCATCACCGGGTTTTTAAACGCCTGCTCCTATTTTGCCTCCGCCCTGTCGAGCGTCACCATCGGCGTGATTGCGGAAAAAAGCGGGTGGAATATTACCATCCTTTCCTGGCTTATTGTCGCTGTTTGCGGTGCGGCAGTCTGCCTGGCCGGTAAAAGCTTTTGGGCGCGGGGCAGGAGCAGGGTTGCGAGCGGGTGGGGATATAGATAAAAATAGAATATATAGAAATCGCCCTCCGCTACCACAAGGAAGCAGAGGGCTATACTATGTGTCAAATATCAAGTTGGATTCTACATGTGCCGGAACGGCCGTTTTGTCAATAATACTGTTCTTTATATCAACCGCTAAATCAGCATCAATACTGCCGGCATTACCGTTTCATTTATTCAATCAGAGTATGGTATTGTTCACTAAAACTCCGTGATGATACCGGAAGCATATTGCATGATTTTTAATGCGTCAATTGAGCTAACACTTCCGCTGGTATCTACATCACCGGCAAAGCCTTTTACAGCATCAAAAGATACTGTTCCACTCGCGTTTTGCAAGGTCATTAAC
>JAAYFA010000131.1 GCA_012728445.1 Clostridiales bacterium
CCGTCCGCTCGTATGAGCCTTTGCGCAATAGAGGCCGCAGGAAAGTTGCCGTCACCCAAAACAAGTTCGTCACCGAGCCCCATTTCCATCAACGTTTTCAATACCTCCGGGGAAAGAATGGGGGGAATATTTTTTAACATATTGTTGCAACCCTTTCTATTGTCGGGACGTCGAGGACGCCGTCCCCTACAAATTGACTTAATCCACACTATACATAGTATATAGCTCGCAGTAAAGACCATTTTCCTTTATCAGGTCTTTATGGCTGCCCTGTTCCGCGATGCCGTCTTCCGTCAAGACCAAAATCTCGTCGGCTTTGCGGATGGTGGTCAAGCGGTGGGCAATGGTCAAAGTCGTTCTGCCTTCTGCCAAACGTTCCAACGACTGCTGAACAATTCGCTCACTCTCGTTGTCGAGAGAGGATGTTGCTTCATCCAAGAGCAAAATCGGCGGATCTTTCAAAAATACACGCGCAATAGATATGCGCTGCTTTTGCCCACCGGAAAGCTTTGTGCCGCGCTCGCCGACATAGGTTTCGTACCCGTCGGGTAGTTGCATAATAAACTCGTGGGCGCCCGCTTGAACGGCTGCGGCTTCCACATCTCCTTTTGTGGCGTTTTGCTTGCCGTAGACTATATTGTCGTAGACCGTGCCGGAAAATAAATACACATCCTGCTGAACAACCCCGATGTGGGAGCGCAGGGAATTTAAGGTAATCCCTTTTATGTTCTTGCCATCCAGTAATATTTCGCCTTGTGTGACATCATAAAAGCGCGGAATCAAATTGCACAAGGTTGTTTTCCCACCGCCGGAAGGACCGACAATCGCCACATTCCCACCCGGTGTGATATGCAGATTCATCTTCTCAAGCACCGGCTGTGTGGTCCCGGGATACGTAAAGCTGACATCTTTAAACTCAATTTCTCCCCGTGCTTCTTTGAGTACAACGGCCCCTTCACTGTCCTTGATGTCGGGGACTTCGTCCATAATTTCCGCAAAGCGGTCAAGTGCAGTCGTGCCTTGGTAAAACTGCTCGCTAAACTCCGCAACACGGCGTATGGACCCGAGAAGTGTCGCAACAAGCAGCAGACTCGCAGCAAAGTCACCCGGCGTTGTGATGCCTTTGGACATAAAAACGGCACCCGCGGCCACGATTAAAATATACATCACGCCGTCAAACATCCGCATGGTTGTGTGAAAGCCTGCCATATATCTATAACTGTTGCGTTTAATTTTTAAAAACCTTCTCGTGCCCAGTTCGAACTTATCTTTTTCTATCTCTTCATTCGCAAACGACTGGACCACGCGTATCCCTAAAAGACTGTCTTCCGTCGCCGCATTTATTTCGCCAAGCTGGTGGCGCGCATCCTTAAAAGCGATTTTCCTCTTGCGTCTGGTGCGCCCGGTGAGCAAATACATCGCCGGTAATACCGCAAACACTGTGAGTGCTAACTTGATGTTCATAGACGCAAAGATGGCAAAACTGACGCTAATCTTAATAACGGTGATAAAAAGCTCTTCCGGCAAATGGTGGGCAAATTCGGATATATCGAACAGGTCGGTCGTCACGCGGGACATTAGCTGACCCACCTTTGCATTGTCGTAAAACGAGTAAGAGAGTTTCTGTAAATGCGAAAAAATGTCGTTGCGCATATCGGTTTCGATTTTTGCACCCATGATATGACCACCTGAGGCCATAAAGTAGTTGGCCGCGGCATCTATACAGCGCAGGCCGAGATAAAAGATCGTGATCGTCGCAATACGCTTAATCGTGAGCGACGCCACATCGTTGATGCCCGCATCCGTGATGTTCCGCACGATAAGCGGCAAGATGAGTTCACAGATGGTTGTCAATGACGCACAAAAAAGGTCAAGCGCCAACAAGCCTTTATATTTTTTCAAGTAAGGAAAAAAGAGTTTTAACAGTTCGGAGTTGCTGTGTTTTAGCGTTTGCGGCATTGTATGCTCCTTCTTTTCTAAACATTAGAACAATTATACCCGATAAAAATCCGTTTGACTAGTTTGATCTGATTATTTCTATTTCTTTTTGCGCTTTCTTGTGTTAATCTAGGTATTAAGCTGTAATTATTTCAGATGCCGGAACCCTGTCAACCGCTCCTGCATTTGACGAAGGAGATAAAATTAATGTTTGCACGCGTAAACAGCATGGGACTTTACGGGTTGGAATCGTACATGGTTGAAGTGGAGGCGGACCTGACGCAGGGGCTGCCTCGTTTTGATGTTGTCGGCCTGCCGGACACGTCGGTGAGCGAAGCGCGCAACCGGGTACATTCCGCTATGAAAAACGGCGGTTACGATTATCCCGTGAGCCGTATCACCATCAACCTTGCCCCGGCCGACAAACGCAAGGAAGGCCCCTTTTATGACCTGCCTATTTTAATCGCCGTACTCATCGCAAGCCGCCAGCTCCGCTGTAATATAGAAGACGCCGCTTTTATCGGTGAGCTCTCTTTAAACGGCGAAATTCGTCATGTCAACGGTGCCCTCCCCATGGTCATTAAAGCGCAGGAATCCGGCATCAAATCCGTTTTTATACCCGCCTCCAACGCGGCGGAAAGCTCGGTGGTCCGAGGTATTGCGGTGTACCCTGTGGAAAACGTTGCACAGTTGATTGACCACCTGAAGGGTGACGAGTTTATCGTGCCGGTTTGCGCAAAGGACTATGCTGAACATGAGTTGCCGCCCCACATGCCTGACTTTTGCGATGTACGCGGCCAGTTTGAAGCCCGCCGTGCGTTGGAAGTCGCCGCCGCGGGCGGCCACAATGTAATGATGATCGGCCCGCCCGGCTCCGGCAAAAGCATGCTCGCAAAGCGGTTGCCGTCCATCCTGCCGGATATGACCTTTGAGGAAAGTTTGGAAACGACCAAGCTTTATTCCATCGCCGGCACACTCGCGCAGGATGTTTCACTCATCCGCGCAAGGCCGTTTCGCTCCCCGCACCATACGGTTTCTCCTGCAGGGCTTTCCGGCGGTGGCACCATCCCCCGCCCGGGCGAAATTTCGCTCGCCCATAACGGTGTGCTGTTTTTGGATGAGCTGCCCGAATTTTCCCGCAAGGCCATGGAAGTGATGCGCCAACCGGTGGAAGACGGCGTGATCACCATCTCCCGCGTCGCAGGCACACTCGTCTACCCCTGCTCGATTATGCTCGTGTGTGCGATGAACCCCTGCCCGTGCGGATTTTTCGGCCACCCGACCAAGAACTGTACCTGCCCTAAGGGCTCCGCCGCGCGCTATCTTGCCAAAGTTTCCGGTCCGTTGTTGGACCGCTTAGATATTCATGTGGAAGTACCGCCCGTGGACTTTGACAAACTCGCGAGTGATGAAAAAAGCGAAAGCTCCGCGTCCATCCGCATACGCGTCAACGCCGCGAGAAAACTGCAACAAGAGCGCTTTACAGGCACGGATATCACCTGCAATGCCCGCATGGATGCCGCCTTAACAAAGGAATTTTGCCGCCCGACCCCCAACGCCATTATTTTGCTCGAGCAGGCGTTCGAGAGACTCGGTCTTTCCGCAAGAGCTTACGACAAGGTGTTGCGGGTTGCCCGCACGGTGGCCGATTTGCAAGGCAGCGAAACGATTGAGGTGCCACACATTGCGCAAGCCATCCAGTTCCGGAGTCTGGACCGCAAGTTTTGGCAAAACTGACAAACACATAGCTCCGTCGAATTGTTGTAATTTTTATTCATCCTATATACTGTTGTAAAAACTATTTTTACCACAACATACAGTGTATTCGAACATCCCTGTCTTTATATAACCATGCCCCTTAAATATTTATGCATCGCACAGTTTACAGTGCATGGTTTTAATGATACAATACAATTGGCATGGTATAATGTCGCTCTGTTTTACAGGCTACAGCCCGTGTTGCCGGCGCTTATTTTTTTACGAGGGACGCTTTCATGAAGCTTAACAGCAACTATTTGAGCAAAAGTTATTACGTTGCCACCCTGCTGCAATATAATGACGAACTAAAAAAAGAAGGCTTTCAAACCGAAACCAAAAAGATATTTCTTTTGGACGGCGAAGCTTTTGTTGCCGACCTGTATGCACAAAACGATGAAGAAAAAAGAGTTTATGATTTTCAGCTCACCGGCAGAAAAGACGCTCAAAGCGAAAGAACCGCTAGTCTAAAACTACTTTGCGTAAAAATTGATGCCAAACCCCTTGTGGTTTATGTCAAACCGCCTGTTGAAAAACAGATTGTATTTGACGAGCTTGAAGCGATTATAAACGATTATTTTTTGACCGACGATTTACCGCCGGAACTTTCAGACTTATCTTTGGAAACGTGTATAAATGCCGTAAAAATAGATGAGATTCTAACCGCATCTTTCGAAAAATCGCTTATCTCTCTTTCCGGCTGCGCCACCATTTTTGTAACGTTGCGACACGAACTCGAGAATAATGATAAAGACAGCGAAAACCACGAGGGGCTTGTTTGCTGCGAGCATTTCCCACTCTCTTTCGACATTGGGCTGGATTGCGATTATAACTGCAAAACGCTGGAATATGAAATAGACCTATCAGAATATATCTCAAAAAAAGAGGAAATAAAACCCCCATCCGACGGTAAAAACTATGTCAGCAAGGCACGATTTGACACCGAGTTCAAGCTCTACCAAGAGCTTTCGGAAAGTGTGCTGAGCATGACGGACGATACAGGTATGCTTTTTCCAACGGATTTTGACTCACTGCCTCGCGATGAATTTCAAAAAGCGGAGATTTTGGATGAGCGGGCGCAAAAGGCCGCGGAAAGTATTGCCGCCGCCGGAAAATCCGTTAAGAGGTATGCACCCTTTGTCCCGAAAAAGCTCTTTGAGATGCTCCATGAACTCACCGCCCAATGCGCAAAGCAGCTATACGCCTATAACGAGTTTATTGTGGAAGGAAAAGCGTCCGAATTTATATCCCAACAAGAAGACTGTGTTAAACGCGCTGCCGAGATTATAGCCGGGCAAGACGATTTTATGGAATATATGCGAAAATATATTGACAGCCTGGATGTTAAATAAACTGATTTTTAAAAATATTTATTTTCTCTGTTGACAAAATATTCTTGAAATAATATACTCGTTATTAGATAGTAAAAACACTATGTAAAGGGGGCGCTGATCAAAGAAAGTGGAAGAGTCGTAATTCTTTAGACACCTGAAAAAGATCCAAAATTTGTATGGAGGAATTACAATGAAAAGACTCACTAAAAAATCGCTTTCTGTTCTACTCGCCGTTATTTTGGCAACCAGCCTATTTGTCCCCGCCTTTGCAAACGGATCCGGTTCGGATGACATTACCTACTTCTCAGTGAACATCGATTATAGAAGCAATCAGCTCACCTATGCCGTCTTTGCAGTTGAGGGGTATTCCGTTTTTAATGAGGATACTTTCGCCTGCACGCTTTACGACAGCCTGGGCTACGAGGTTTTCGACGAAACAATGGCTGACGTCAGCCACATGCTCCCCGAAGATATTGACTTTGAAGAAGTCCCTGATTTTGTTTGGGTGGACATCTATTTGAACGACACGGTTATCCTCAACCCGGATGAAACTTATACGTTCGTCGTTGCCGCAGGCTCGTTTTCGACCGCGGAAAGAGCGCTCAGCCCCGAGTTGACTGTTGAGTTCCTTGCCTCGGATTACATTTATATCCCAACCATTTGGGACCATATCTTAAGCTTTTTGCACAGCAACATTTTTTTTGAATTCATCTTCGCACGCGTCATTAGGATTATTGAGTTCTTCTATTATAACCCGCTTCCCATCTTTCCCTTTCCCGTTGGCTGAGCACTATCAATTGGATAGGATGATAGCTCTTCGTTGACCATCCGTCCTCTCATGCCACCGTGCATACACGGCGGTTCAACAACATAAATACAGAGACTTGTACTTTTGGGATATATCAAAATATCCTGTTTGTACAAGTCTTTTGTTTGACAGGGCATGGTTCAGCATGGTTGTTGCCGCGCTTGCTTCAGACTCCGCCTCGCGACGGACACCCTTGCCTTCGGCTAACACCTCCCGCTATCACGCGCATAGCGGACTTGCAGCGCCAAATTGGCGCTCATGCCGAGCGCACTAAAAAAAGCTGCCTGCGTCAATCGCAGGCAGCTTTCTGTTTTTGCAAAAATCGGCTGATATCCGCTTAAGTTTTTTTAAAAACTACAAGCTTACTCAAAACATAGTTCAAAATCAATACCAAAATCTGCCCCACGACCGCTTTTGCGAAAATCTCGTTGCCACCGAGCACACTGACCCATAACAAGATGACGCCCGTCTCGGACGCAAACGAAAAAAGTCTGGCGCCAACAAAACTTGCCGCTTCCCGCCACACGGTCTTACGCGCCCAGCTCTTGCTTTCAAAAACATAAAGCTTATTGGTTACAAACGAGAAAGCAACCGCAATCGCCCAGGAAATCCCATTCACAGCGAAAATCCGCAACGACTTAGACAGGTTTGGAACCTGCTCAAGCCAAGGATGTTTGAGCATAAATTCCGCCATTGTGCCGGATTCACCCGCAAGCCAGCCCTCTTGTTCAAACAGCCAAAGAAAACCCGCATAAGCGGCAATGCTGATAATAGTTGTCAGCACCCCAAAAAAAATATAACTGATGGTTTCCCGATTAAAAAGCTTGCCTAAAAACCTGTTTTCACAGATTTTTTGATACAGCCTATTTTTTTCTATTAAACACCAAATCTTTTCCAGAAAACTGATCCCGTCCCTTAATACTTTGATGTCGACTTCCGACCCTAACAGCCCGGCAACTTTTTTGTTCTTTATTGCGGTCTAATTATAGCCCCCGTCCCTTCGTGTTGTCAAGTTCGTAGAGGCCTTGCTACGACTCGCGCCCTGCAACGCTTGCAATTGTATAAAGGTATGTTAAAATAATGGTGCCGGTCCTTATGGACCACTTGAAAATGAACGGAGTGCTAAAATGGAGATCGCAGAAAAGCAGCCTCGTTTGAGAATCGGCCTACTGGACGAAATACGCGGCTTCGCAGTTATCTTAATGATTTTTTACCACGGTTTTTACCTCTTGAGTCATGTTTTTGAGTTGCGTTTCGGCACCTTGCTTTTTGATTTTTTCATGCCTGCCCAGCCGCTTATATCCGGAATATTTATTGTCGTGGCCGGCATCTCCTCCCGCTTGTCACACAGCAACGCCAAGCGTGGCGCCAAACTACTCGCTATCGCACTGACACTTACTTTTGCCACCGCCGTTCTTCTGCCGCTCGCGGGGCTTGACGGCTTTGGCATTTACTTTGGTATTTTGCATTTTCTTTCCCTGTCCATGCTGATTTTTGCCCTTATAAGGCCTGCCCTCGACCGCATCCCCCCCTTATGGGGCATGGCGCTTTGTATGGTTTTGTACCTTTTCACGGCGGGTATCGGGGAGGGCTATCTCGGTATCGCGTCCGTCTTCAAGTGGACAATTCCCAC
>JAAYFA010000289.1 GCA_012728445.1 Clostridiales bacterium
GGCAGATACCGAGGAATTTAGAAAGAACAAAGTTTTCCGTTAATATGCCCGTGAGCATAATCGTCATGAAAATCTTCATTGTACGCTCACCTCACTCTTCTCGCATTTTTCCGGATTTCCTTCAATTTTTATCGAGCAGGAATCTGCCATGGGGCAAAATTCACAACCGTGAAGTTCGGCTTTGGGCAACCCTTTTTTCTCGGATAGTCGGTTTGCCACAGCCATCAAAAGGCCAAAGACAAAGAAGCCGCCGGGCGGCAAGATGAATATAGCCATCGGGGTAACCGAAGCCGGCAGAATTTGAAAGCCTGCAAGCGTACCCGCACCCGCAAGTTCCCTGATAATGCTCATCGCAAGCAGTGCCGCGGTAAAGCCGATGCCCATGCCGACACCATCCACCGCCGATGCAATGACAGCGTTTTTGCCCGCAAAGGCCTCCGCTCTGCCTAAAATGATGCAGTTGACAACGATAAGCGGCAAAAAGATGCCAAGCTGCTCATCAATCGCCGGTGCAAAAGCTCTCACCAGCATCTGTACAATCGTGACAAACGATGCAATGACCACCACGTATGCCGGGATTCTTACTTTGGCGGGGATAACCTTCCTTAACGCCGATATGACGATGTTTGAGCCTATTAATACGATAGAAGCCGATACGCCCATGCCGATAGCGTTCTCAACCGAAGTGGAAACCGCAAGTGCGGGGCAAGTACCTAGAACCAGGCGCAAAACGGGATTTTCTTTCAGAAAGCCCTTCGTCAGTTCCTGTCTCAATGTTTTTGTTTCAGCCATTACGGCGTACCTCCCGTCAGTGATTTATATAGTTCGAGTGCTGTGTTCACAGCATTTACGACAGCGCCCGAGGATAAAGTTGCACCGGTTATTACCTGCACACTGCTTTCTCCGACGGAGGTCGTTAAGTTGACTTTGTCGCGCAAGCCGATAAATTGCCCCACAAAGCTCTCGTTTTTAACCTGTGTGCCAAGTCCCTCGGTGTCATTGATTGCCGCAACCTTGACGCCCGTTATAACACCACCGGTGTCAACAGCCGTTTTGACAAGCACAATTCCGTTATATCCGTTGGCTCGGGTTTCAAATATATAACCGGTTGTGGTGTCTGCCGTATCTTTGCCTGTATAGTAATCATAACTCTCGCCCGACCGGTCGGCCTTTTTCGGGCCTTCAAAGCTGTCGGCCAAGGGTAAAAGCAGCTTACGTGCCCGCTCATCGGCGTTTGTTGCGGAACTGTCTGCCGGGCCGGGTTTTTCGTTTACCAGATCAAAAAGTTCAAGAGCGATATTGACCGCACCTGCAACGGCGCTTGATGTTATTGTCGCGCCGGTAAGCGCACAAATGCTGTTATCGTCCGCTTCTTTTTTTACGACATTCACACAGCCGGCTTTGTCTAAAAACTGTGTGAGAAAAAAGTCATCATAAGCTTTCATGCCAAGCCCCGGCGTTTCGCTCAGTTCCAAAATCTCAATCCCGGATACTTTGCCGTCCTTGCCGATGCCGCTCATAATCTTAACATCTCCGCCGTAGCCTTTGGTCACGGTGGTGAAGATATAGCCCACTACGTTTGCGTCCTTGTCGAGCCCTTTAAAGTATTGGTACGTTTCGCCGTTCAAATGGAGCGGCTCCGGCTCGTCGATGAAGCTTTCCGCCGTGGCCAAAACTTTTTTGCGCGCGACATCGGCGTTAGCCGCCGCCATCGCTTCAATTTTTGGTGCGGTAAGCTGATTGGTAAAAGCCAAAAGAGATGCTGTTATAAGGCAAATAACAAAGAGGGTAATGCCCGGCAAAACAAGTTCTTTAAAACTTAACTTTTTCATTGCCCCACCGCCTTTTCGCCCCGAACCTTTTTGGGCGTGCCAAAAGGTTTGGGCGTTGTCAGCCGCTCAATATGCGGCACGAGGACATTCATGATAATAATGGAGAACGATACACCCTCCGGCATACTGCCGAACAACCGTATCACCGCTGTCAAAAAACCGCAGCCGATACCGAAAATTATTTTACCTTTAACGTTGACGGGCGAGGTCGTGTAGTCCGTCGCCATAAATATAGCACCCAGCAGCAGTCCGCCGCCCATAAGATGGTAGGCAACAAAGGTGAAGTCACCCTTGCCGGCGATAAGCATAATGACCGCCACCGTGCCGATATAGGTAAACGGAATTGCGACGGAAATAACCCCACGGATAATTAAAAACAACCCGCCCAAAAGCAGTGCGACGGCGCAGACTTCGCCCAGACTGCCCGAACGTTGACCGAAAAACATTTGTGTCAAGGTCGGCAGGCCCTGCGCGCCGGCAAAGTTTTCAATGCTGCCACTAGCAAAAAAACTGTTCAGTTGTGCGAGCGGGGATGCGGAGGTAACCGCTTCTACCCCATCGCGCCAGGCAAAGGCGCTCGTCCAAGTGGACATCGCCGACGGGAAGGATACGGTTAGTACAATTCGGGCCATCAAGGCGGGGTTTACAAAGTTCATGCCGATGCCGCCGAAGAATTGTTTGACAACGACGATAGCGACAACCGAACCGATGCCGGCCATCCACAGCGGGATGGAAACGGGCAGGTTGAACGCCAAAATCACCCCGGTCACCACGGCACTTAAGTCACCGAGGGTCCCCGGGCGTTTCATCGCTTTGCGGGCAAAATACTCACTGAGCAGGCAGGTACCAACGGTGACGGCCGTAACGGCCAACACTCTTGGGCCAAAGAAAATAACGGCTGCGAAAAAAGCGGGGATAAGCGCCAGAATGACATCCAGCATAATACCCGTAGACGTTACGCTAGAGCGAATATGCGGCGATGCGCTGACGGTAAGCTTTTTATCCAAAGTCATTTTTTACCACCTTCCTCTGCAAGTATTGTTTTTGCAAGTCTCATGTATTGCACAAGCGGTATGCCGGACGGGCAAGCGTACGAGCAGCTGCCGCACTCCATACAGACCGTGACGCCTGTTTGTTTGATTTTTTCTGCATCTTTTACCTTGGCAAACCGCGCTATCAGCGTGGGCATCAGGTCCATGGGGCAAACATTGGCACAGCGCCCGCATCGGATGCAGTCCATTTCCCTTTTCACTCTGCGTGTTTTTTCGGCAAGGGCAAGGATGGCGTTGTTTTGTTTGAGTACAGGCAAGTCTGTCCCGATAATCGCCAGCCCCATCATCGGGCCCCCGGTGATGATTTTATAAGGGTCCTCTTTAAAACCGCCGCAAAAGTCGATAACATCGCCCACGTTAGTACCAATGGCGACACGCACGTTTTTGGGGTTGGCAATGGCAGACCCGTCAACCGTTAAGGAACGGCTCACCAGCGGTTTGCCGGTTTTGAGGTAACGGGCGATAAAAGCCACACTCGCTACATTCATCACCATGCAGCCAATATCCGCAGGCAGTTTGCCCGGCGGCACTCGGCGCCCTGTTGTCGCTTGCACCAGCACCTTTTCCGCCCCTTGCGGGTAGCGGGATTTGAGTACCATCACCTTGACCGTATCATCCGTATCGTTGCTATTATCGGCTATTTTTCTGAGCTCTTTTATCGCCGCGGGTTTGTTGTCCTCAACGGCGATAATAACATTCTTTATGCCGAGGAGCTCTTTGAGCGTAAAGATACCCGATAAGATATCCCAGGAGTTGTCAATACATTCGCGGTAATCCACCGTAATATAAGGCTCGCATTCCGCCACATTGATGATCAGTGTATCCACATTCTTGTCGGGTGGAAAATTGAGTTTCACATGCGTTGGGAACCCGGCGCCGCCAAGCCCCACAAGCCCCGAAGCCCGCACAGCCTTGATCAGCTCTTCGCGATTCGTAACCGTTGGGGGCGTGATGCCCTCAAAAGGTCTCATTTCACCGTCGGATTCAATCGTGATGCTTTGTGAAATAACGCCGTTTGGCAGCGGCGTTTCTCCGATTTTGGTGATTTTGCCGGATATTGAGGCGTGTATGGGCGCACTGACATATTTTTCGCTGTCGGCGATTAGTTGGCCGACAGCGACCATGTCGCCGACCTTAACTATCGGTGAGCAGGGGACGCCAATGTGCTGCTGCATGGGCAGAATGACTTGGGCCGGCGCCGGCATGCGCTCGACCTCCATCTCGGCGGTATTCTTGTTATGCGCAACCCCCACGCCACCGTGTGTCCGCGCAACCGCTTTCAATACACCGCCCGATTTTTTTGCTTTCATCGATTCATCTCCAGTCGATATTACTTTAATACTAATCTCGATTATAAAAACGCTAACAAAAGGCTGCGTTTTTAGGTTAGGTTTAGTGAGAGATTAGTATTTTTATGTTAAGAATTTACTTTGTTTATCAAGAGCGGGCAAGACAATCTTGAGGATCGCGCCCGTAACAAGTCCCGTAATAATAGCGAAAAACCCCAGTACGGGTGCGTAACCTACCACCGCCGAAGTCCCGGTTAAGACCATGGCCGCCAAAAGTTGACCCGTATTGTGGGCAACCGCCGCCGCGACGGAAATACCGGCGATGCCAAAAGGCCTGTTCTGTAGGCGTAAAAGCACAAACATCACAGTGGTGCTGAGCAGTCCGCCGGAAATGCTCATAAAGAATGCAGAGGGTCCTCTGGTAAGCCCCGCAAAAATAGCTTTGATAAGCGTTATATAAAGCGCTTCGGGTAAGCCTATTCGCGCAGCCGTGTACATCGTGACGATGTTTGACAGCCCCGGTTTCGCCCCCGGTGGCAAGCCCGGAAACGCAGGAATAAGGTTTTCTAAAGCCGA
>JAAYFA010000379.1 GCA_012728445.1 Clostridiales bacterium
CTGTTTATTCCGGCTGTTCGGTCGGAAAACGGAAGCAAGGTAGCGCAAAGCTTGGCAAACTGGTAGAGTGAACTGTTAAAAATAAGCCCCAAAAGCATTGATGCGCTATTTTTATCAAACCACGACAACGGCAGAAGTGCCGGTATGCTTAGTCGCAACACAGATATGGAGAAAATGGCCGCAGCACTGTATATTCTCGCACCGGGCAATTCGTTTATCTACTACGGCGAAGAGGTTGGGTTGACCGGCTCCGGCAAGGACGAAAACAAGCGTTTACCAATGTTGTGGTCTATTGCGGACAAAACGGGAATTACAAACCCGCCGCCGAATGCTGAATTCTTTGAGCAGTCGGAGCAGGGCGTTAAAGAACAACTTGCCGATAAAGAGTCCCTGCTTCGTTATTATATAAAATTGATTGACATTAAAAACAGTTATATCGAGATAGCCGGAGGGTTGATAACTGCGATTGAAACCCCGGATAGCAGCATCGTGGCCTTCTCTTGTGCGTACGAAGGTGACGAGGTTATCGTTTTACACAACCTTTCGACCGAACCGGTTACGTTGACAGTCGACAAAACAAAGGTTGAGTATAAAAAGATAGCCGAATGCATCAGTGTGAATGGCGATAAATCGAAGCTGAAAGGGGATACCCTGTCCATGCCCGGACGTTCAAGCGTTATCCTGAAATAGATTTCAATTATAAAAAACTGCACCTTCGATAAAAGTCAAAGGCACAGTCTCTTTTAAAATGAATAGGTTTAATTGATGATAACCAGCCCTGTTTCCATATCAAACAGATGAATTCTGTTTTCGTCAAGGGCAATACGAATCGTGTCGCCGGTTCTGGATTTTGTCTTGGAGTCAACACGGGCAGTTATTTTCGTGCCGTGACAGGTCAGGTTCAGGTACACTTCCGCGCCCATCAATTCGCTTATTTCCACATAAGCCTCCGCTGCGGAATCCTTATGCTGCTCAATAAATTCGGCGTTGTCATCCAAATCCTCCGGCCGTATGCCTAACCTGACTTGTTTGCCTTCATATTTTGAAAGGTCAGTCTTTGCAAGCTTTGTATCGGGGATATGAATGGTGCATTCGCCAAATTGAACAGCAAAACCACTGCCGCTTTTAACAACAGTCCCGTCTAAGAGATTCATTTGCGGCGAGCCGATAAAGCCGGCGACAAAGACGTTGCACGGGTAATCATACAGGTTCTGTGGGGTATCAATCTGCTGAATAAAACCATCTTTTAACACAACAATTCGGTCGCCCATGGTCATCGCTTCGGTTTGGTCATGTGTTACATATACGAAAGTTGTTTCAAGTCGCTTATGGAGTTTAATAATTTCAGCTCTCATTGCGGTGCGAAGCTTGGCGTCAAGGTTCGACAGTGGCTCGTCTAAGAGGAAAACTGCGGGGTTTCGTACCATCGCCCGCCCCAAAGCGACGCGCTGGCGTTGACCGCCCGAAAGCGCTTTTGGTTTGCGGTCCAGCAGGGACTCGATTTCAAGAATTTTCGCCGCCTCAAAGACACGCTTTTTTATTTCGTCTTTTGGGACTTTATGAAGCTTGAGCCCAAACTCCATATTCTTATAAACGGTCATGTGTGGGTAAAGCGCATAATTTTGGAATACCATGGCAATTTCCCTGTCCTTGGGCGGTACGTTGTTCACTAGGCGGTCGCCGATGTAGAGTTCACCCGCCGTAATTTCTTCAAGCCCCGCTATCATCCGCAGCACCGTAGACTTGCCGCAGCCGGAAGGGCCTACAAGCACAACAAACTCTTTGTCCTCAATATCAATGTTGCAGTCTGAAACTGCTTTTACATCGCCGGGATAAACCTTATAGATATCTTTGAGTTTTATACTGGCCATCATACACCTCTCGATCAAATATAAGCGATGGAATTACTGTACTGTAATTATAACATTGCCGCCACCACAATAAAATAGCAAAATATTGATGTCATGAGGTGAGAGGAATGCCGACCCAAGCAGATTGTCGCAAAGTGCAGAATTATGTAAATTTGGAGTTTTGGCACGAACAACCAAACTATCCCGAATTGATTCAACACGCCATAGCACTCATTCATAAGAACTATGCGCAACTCTACGGCGTTGAGGAGCTTGCACAGGAGCTTTCGGTTAGCAAATGCCATCTGGTTCGGGAGTTTTCGGCATACGTTGGCATACCACCCGGCAAGTATTTAACGGGTGTGCGCATCGCAGTTTCAAAACACTACTTGGCCGGCAAGGATTATCCGGTGGAAGTGGTCGCCACTTTGAGCGGGTTCTCCGGCGCAAACTATTTCTGCAGAGTATTCAAGAGCAAGACCGGTCAAAGCCCTTTGGCATACAGAAGGACTTGTTGTCCTGCCCGGTCTTGCGCGGAAATGACGGAAATGGAAAAGCGTTTATTCCTTTGAAAAATTTGAAAAATTTGAATAAAAAGAAAACAAAAAACGTCGGGACCAAAATCGGACCCGACGTTTTTTAGTTAGCGCTACAGATATGATTCTTTAGTCTTTTGAATCCGCAACCGTACCGTTTTTCCCTTGCTTCTTTTTTGTATACCACTTCATCCCAACAAAAGACCCAACCGCGAACAGAATAATCGGCAAAATATAAAGAAAGGTCAGCGGGTTCGAAAGATCGCCCTTAGCCCCAAGCAAGGTCCACACGATATTCAGCGGCAACAAACCGAGGTTTGCCGCTATCATATATTTACGGTAGGGCACATTCATCGTGCCAAAGATCAAACTGCTCAAATCGCTTGCCAACAGTCCCGAAACCTTTAAGATGAGTACAAATGCAAACTCATTTTCGCCCGCAAAATCGTCAAGTTTGCTGATTTTAGGGAACCTATTTTTGAGCGTGTCAAACATCGGCTTCCCGGTAAAACGCCCCAAAAAGTACGGCAGAGACAAGCTGAGCGCAGTGGCAATCGCATTCACCAGCAACGCAATCCAAATGCTCTCGAAAATTAGGCCGGACAAGGCAAACAGAACAGCCGGGGGAAAAACGAGCGCAAAAGATTTAATGATGGAAAACAAGATCATGCCGACTGCGAAGGTGATTTCTCCACCCTTCATGCCGGTAACCTTGTTCTGTATTTCGCCAAGGTTCTTAATATTTATATTATATTTTTTCAAAAGTATAATACACAGGACAACCATCGCTAACATGAACAGACCGGAAACGATCTGCAATCCCTTGACCATTTTGTTATAATCTTTTGTTTGGACCGATTTATCGGTTTTTGAAGTATTTTTCATTTAATCATCCTTATCTATTCAATAAAAAGTGTATCTGTATTATAAACAGTATTCTATTAATAAGCAACAGAAACTTTTTTATTAGGAGAAACTTTTTTATTAGGTTAGCAATCTCAAAAAAAATAGTTGCGTCGTATCCGTTGATTTGGTACACTTAAACGGAAGTGGCAAAAAAACTTCAAATAACAGGGATTGATGGTGATGGGCATCGGTAAAGATGCTTTAACGCAAAAATCGCAGACATTTGATTTGGATAGTTCGGCAATTATTTACGCCGCAACGCAGAAAAAAGAGTGGAATCGCACTTTTAGAGTTGCCGCAACTTTAAAGCAAAAAGTGGAACCTAAAGTATTGGCAAAAGCTATTGCCGACCTTCAGCCACGTTTCCCAACGCTGTATGTGCAGCTTGAAACCGGTTTTTTTGACTATAAAGTCCGAACAGTGCATGATACTGCAATATTGACGAAGGAAAGCGCGTACCCGTGCCGCCCCGTTCTTGTCGGCCGGGGCGAGAAGCCAATGTTTCGTGTAACCTACTTTGAAAACCGCATTGCGATCGAGATTTTTCATTTGGTGACAGATGGCACAGGTGTGATGTGCCTCCTTAAAAGTATTCTGGCAAGGTACCTTGAGCTGCAAGGTTTTCAAGTCGACAAGACTGATGGCGTTTTAAGCATGAGCGATGTACCATCGGAGCATGAAACCGAGGATTCCTTCAAAAAACTCAAATGCGAAAACACCATAAAAGTCAGCAGAAATGAGGCGCCGGCCTACAAATACTTTCCGCAGGACAAGGACAATTACTTTAAATTGACACATGGTTATTTTTCTGTGGTGGAGTTAAAGACCCTCACCAAAGCGAAAAGTGTAACCGTGACAGAGTATTTAGTGGCGCTTTATGCCTGGGCGTTCTACAACAATATGCTACCGGAAAAAAGTGAAAAACCGATAAAAATATCCGTTCCCACAGATTTACGGCGTTTGTTCGCGTCAACGACGCTACGGAATTTTTCGCTTTTTACCAATGTCAGCATCTATCCACAAAAAAAAGACTATACCTTTGACGAATTTCTACAACTGGCAAAACAACAAATGAACGAGGGATTTAAAAAGGAAACACTTCTCAGCGCCGCATGTAAAAACTTGACGGACGCAAATATGGCCGTCTTTCGATACATGCAGCTGTCTCTGAAAAAAGCAATTTTGAAGATTGGATATGCCCTGCTTGGCGACAAGCTCATTACCAGTTCCATGTCCAGCCTGGGCATTGTTACCGTCCCAAAAGGCATGGGTGAGCACGTTGACCATTTTGATATGATATCCGGCGGAACGTTGAAGAACTTTATTAATTGTGGCATTTTAAGTTTTAATGGCGTTATGAATGTCAACTTTTCTTCAAGATGTGAGGCGACAGATATTCAGAGGATATTTTTCACCTATCTTTCGGAGCGGGGAGTTAATATTGAAGTGCAGAGCAATGTAGAACAGAAGGCTGTTAACTCTACAACCATGAGGCACTGTGGCAATTGCAAAGTCGAATTCAAAGACAATCATCTGCACTGCCCGCTTTGCGGCAGGCAAGGCCTAGCCTCGGCAAAACAGCCTGTTTGTGCAACGGCGCCGTATCCGGAATATTAACTCAAATTGCATCTACAATCCGAAGTTTTTTGTTATGTTTGATTAGGTATTGAAAACAATATATTTGCAAAGAGCCGAACAACCTGATATAGTCATTAATGTTGTAAGGTGTTGAACAGCTGAAAATTTATTTTGTACTATTTTGATGGAATGTTGAATAATGCAGAGCAATAAAA
>JAAYFA010000191.1 GCA_012728445.1 Clostridiales bacterium
ATCCAATATCCCGCCCGCACAGCCGTATACGCCGCCCGCCCCACCTACGCCTGCGGCGCAACCCCCGTTTGACACACAGACAGGCGAGCGCATCACTCCCCCGGCAACAACGCCCCCTGCACAAAAATTTGACACTGAAACCGGACTCCCCATTAATGCAGATCCACCCGAAAACAGTGGTAATTAAGAGTATAAAATCGGTTGTGAATGAATAAATGAATGAAACGGAGCTGACTATTATGTTATGTCCAACATGTGGAGCAAAAAATGATGATAATTCAAAGTTTTGCCTTAGTTGCGGCGGTGCACTCAACCAAGCGATAGCCGAAACTCCGGTAGAAGCGCCGGCAGCTGCTGCTGCAAATCATGCAGTTCCTCCAGCAACTCAAGAACCTTTTCCCCAGTATGCACCGCCGGCGGCACCACCCGCAAAAGCAAAAAAAGGCGGTAAAGGTTGCATTATAGCTATTATAGTCGTTTTAGTTCTTGCCATAGCCGGTGTTGCGGTCTTTTTCTTGGTGATCAAAAAAGGTGCTGATATTATTGACGATGTTATCAACGACATAACCTCGACAACAACCTTTACCGAGCAAAACTCACAGCAGGATACCGATACCACTACGGTAAATTCCGAAAACACAACCACAGCAGGCCAACCCTCACAACAAGAAATTTTTGATATCTTAAGCAACAGCGACCTTGATGGGTGGGATGGCAATTGGAATAACCTGACCGCAGAACAAAAACAAGCGATCGAAAACTACTACGAAGCGCTCGGCCAAGGGATTTATTTTGGTGAAAACGGATTCACTTTCGAAGAAGATGGTGAAACAGTTCAACTTGGTGGTCAATGGCCCAGTAGCCCACTTTTAAAGGATGTTCCAAAACCGGCATTCGGGTCAATTTTTTCATCCTCTGTTGCAGACGATGAAGTCGTTGTTCTCTATTCCGGCTGGACGCCGGAACAGCTTGCGGAATATGTCGGCATGGTAAAAGCAGCCGGTTTCACAAAGAATGCCGGAGAGACGAACATTATGGGCATATCGAGTTACGAAGCCGATAACGGTAGCATTCGTATAGTCGTAGGCAACGCTATGGGATTTTTCACCATAACAGCCGAGAAAATGTAGCCTTTTGAATCAATTTTTTTAACAAAAAATCCGGACAAACGTAACGTTTTGTCCGGATTTTTCCTTAAACTTTTTAAGGTGTCTTCTTTTCAGGTTTTTTCACATTCAGTGATGCGGCCGAAATCACCCAAACCTCGTCCCCATCATGGAGTTTTTCGTGTTTTGATGTGCAGAGGTCACCGTTAATATAGGTAAGTGCTTGGCTGAAACTAACTGTCATGTCACTTTCGATGAGCGCATTGATTTTTTCAAAAACCTCTCCGATATTGCTCGATTCAATATCTACCGTGTCGATTTTTGAATCCACCCTTAAAACGCCAAAACACTTCACTGTCACTCTTGCCATTACGATACCTCCGCTTGCTCGGTTATTCCCAGCTTTTTAAGCGTCGCCTTTGTCGGCATGCCATCTTTCCAACCACGTATTCTGTAATAACTCTTCAGCATTTTGTCCAGTGGCACCTTGGTGCGTTTGTCGCCCGGCACCTGTAACTCGTCTGTCAGACGTTTAGGCAGGGTGTCCGCGCCCGCTTGCTGGCCGAGTATAATATTGCACTGCCTTTCGATGTTGTAGCCGTACTCCCCTACTTTGAGCATTTTAGCGATATTCATTTTCATCCCGGTCGCATGTTTAAGCGCATACGGGTACATAATCATCGGTAGGTTCATGCTCGCAATGGCCGGAAATTTAACCATTAAGGCGATAACCGGACCGACTGCAATAAAGCCCACATTCACTACTTTCGCCACGATACTGCTCGGCTTCCTTACAACGGGGGCGGGCATCACTACATAGGAGGTAAAGAGGCAACACCCCGCGGCGGATATAGTTTCCATAAAGTTTTGAAAAAATATAGTGATCGCTGCTTTGCTTTTCGGCGTATAGGAATTGATATTCAGCCCCAAGCCTTCGAGCACAACCAAATACCCGGCATTCAGATGACATCCGCCTCTGTTGGCGGTCGCATAGCCCAAGCCCTGCCCCACGGCACCTCTGGGTTCGTATGCGGCAAGTTCCATGCCCTTTGCATGGATGGCGAAATCTTTGCCGCCAAATTTTTCGGCAACACGCTTTGTACCGTCGGCCAAAATATCTCCGTCGCCTCTGCGGTGGGCAATGTCATCAAAAACTGCCGATAAATTATCAAATTTTCCGAATTCCAGACCGTTGTCCCAAAGCCCTTTTTCGTTGAGCTCCATAGCAAAGGCAATGGTACCCGCTGTTGACATGGTATCCATACCCAATTCGTCAAGCTCGTAGTTCCATTGGTTAATCAGTTCCAAATTGCTGTTCATCAAGTTGGGGCCGAGGAGTCCGAGCGTTTCAAGCTCCGGTCCTTTTACAACCTTGCCATTTACCGTAACGCGTCTGGTGCACTGAATGACGCAAGTCGTACAGCCGGAGCCTTTTACAAGGTATTTTTCGGCAAGCTCTTCGCCGGATACTTTTTCAAAATCGTCAAATCTTCCATCACTGAAGTTTTTCGTCGCCAAAATTCGATGTGCCTGCATAGGCGCCACCAAACCGGCGGTGCCAAGGCGCGGCAACTGCTTGCCTGTGAGCGGATGCTTACGGATTTGCTCGATCCATTTTTTATTCGTGGCCCTGAGCGCCTCTTTGTCAGCCACTTCGGATTTTAGTGTACCGGCAGCGGTAACCGCTTTGAGGTTCTTATCCCCGAACACGGCGCCGACACCCCCACGCCCGGCTGCTCTTTCGCCGCTGAACACAGCTGCATACAGCACCTGGTTTTCGCCTGCGGGGCCGATGACCATTTTGCCGGCCTTTGCCGGCAGTTTGTCTTGTGCTGGGGTAATATGCAGCCCCCAAAGGTCGCTAGCGTCATGAAACACGACGTCTCCCTCGGTAATTTCAACATAAACCGGTTTTTTCGCCTTACCGCTGATAATTACAGCATCATAGCCGGCTTTCTTTAATGCCAAACCAAAATCCCCGCCACAGTTTGACGAAGTGACGATGTTGGTCAGCGGCGAAATGGTCGAGATATTAAACCTCGAAGAGCTCGGGCAGCCGCAACCGGTCAAGGGACCCGTCGTGGCAACGAGCCAGTTGTCCTCATCAAAGGCTTTCATGTCCGGTGTAATGTGATGGAAAAGGATATCCGCGGCCATAATTTTGCCGCCGATTGTTCGTTCTCTGTCCTCGTCGCTCCAAGGAAAGTCTTCAAAGGTTTCATTGCTTAAATCAACTTTTAACACTCTGCCGGCATATCCCTTTAATGTTGACATAATCGACCACCCCATTGTATTTTTAAAAGATCGTGTTAGATAAATATTGTCGGATTGAATACAAGCTAAACCATCAGTCTCCTGATGACTGCTTCACATTCTTTTTTGTTCATAATATACGGGACGGGATACTGAGGGTTTGCTTCTTTCAAGGCTCTTTCTATAAGCAGTGGGATATCGGCTTCTTTAATCCCTTCCAAACGCTCCGGTATACCCAGCTTGCGATTGAGTTCTTTTATCGCCGCAATAAAGGCCAACGCTTTCTCGTCATCAGTTTGACCGGGTTTTGTTACCCCTGCAACATCGGCGAGTTCTGCGAGCCTTTTATGTATGATGTCCCCATAGAATTCAAGAATATAAGGAAGAATAATAGCATTTGCCAACCCGTGAGGCGTATTATAAAGCCCGCCTATAGTATGGGCTATCGCATGAACATAACCGACATAGGCACGGGTAAAGGCAAGATCGGCGTAGTTGGATGCAATCAGCATTTGCTCACGTGCGGCAATATCGCTTCCGTTTGTGTAGGCTGTTTCAAGGTTATCAAAAATCATTTTAACAGCCTTGCGTGCACATTCGGCGGTAAACTTTGTGTTGCCCCTGTTGATATAGGCCTCCACCGCGTGTGTCAACGCGTCCATTCCGGTGGTTGATGTTATTTTAGGCGGTAAACCCAAGGTCAGTTCCGGGTCAAGCACCGCATAACGCGGGCGCAGTTTTGGGTCGGTCACAGCATATTTGTCATGCGTTTTCATATCTTTCGCAATAGCCGCGATGGTGGATTCCGAACCGGTACCCGCAGTCGTCGGCACGGCAAACAAGGGGGGCAATTTGTGCCGGACCTTGAGGATACCTCGCATTTTTCTACCGATGTTTTTGGGTTGGCTACCCTTGCCCCCGCAATCTTGGCACAGTCCATAGGAGAGTCGCCGCCAAAGGCGATGATGCCGCCACAATTGTTTTCAACATAAAGTTTGCGCGCGTCCTCAATATTTTCTATGGAAGGATTGGGCTGGACGCCGTTGAATACCACATACTTGATGCCAAGGGTGTTGAGCCTCTCTAAAAGAGAATCCATCAGGTGAAGACCTTCAATCACTTTGTCGGTTACAATCAAAACGCTTGTAATATTCAGCTTTTTTATTTCGTCGGGAAGTTTTTTAATACTACCTGCACCTTTGAGCAAAGAAGGCTCACGCCAATCTAAAAAATAGCTTGCAACTTTTAGGACTGCTTGAACGACTCTGTAACTTGCTTTTTGGATAACCCAAACCATTTCCATTCCCCCTTCAATAAGTTATACCCTTATTTTAGCATATTTTTTTATAAATGTAAAATAGAATTTTTAATTGAAATAGAAATCGCCAAGTTGGATTACATTCACTGTTTTCAAACAACTCGTTTTGACCAAACATTCCTTTTACAAATGATTTTTATCCTATTATCATCGGGTTTACAGGTTATTGACAATAACTCATTATCAGTTTACAATTAGCCTAATCTTTCAGCTTATAATGAACCGTTTGTTGCGCAGTTTTTTACTTTGTCACGAATCAGCTCGACTGCGTGTTCCAATATTGGCATAACGGTCTCCAAATTTTCTTTTACAGCCTTTGGGCTGCCGGGCAGGTTAATAATCAGGGTTTCGCCCCGAACACCCGCCACCGCTCTTGAAAGCATCGCTCTGTCCGTTATAGCAAGGCTCTTTTGCCGCATCGCTTCGGCAATGCCGGGTATCAGGCGGTCCACCACGGACTCGGTAGCTTCCGGCGTAACATCCCGCGGTGCGAGACCGGTACCGCCGGTGGTAAAGATAATATCGGTGTGGTCCTCATCACAAATTCGAACCAGTTCAGCGGAAATTGCATCCTGTTCGTCCGGCAAGCATTTATAAAGAGTTGTTTGAGCCGTGACTTTCATCATTTCAATGATAAGCGGACCGCTTGTATCCTCCCGCTTGCCGGCAAAGCCGCTGTCGCTGATACAAAGTACTGCTATTTTCATGTTGAACACCGGACTTTCTAACGTTGTTGAACAATAGTTGAGCGATAGGTGAGCAGCGGCTGAACAGTAGGTGAGAAGTGGTGGAACAACGGCTGAGCAGTTGCTCTAAAAATTTATCATCTAACATTTAACATCCGGAATCCGGATTCCCATTGCTTCTCGTGACGCAGTCATGCTTTTCAATCGCTTCCCAATTCTGAGTAGATTATAGCACAATTTTTAGAAAAAAAGGCAATTCTTTGACAATTGAATGTGGCATTTTTTGGTTTTAACGCATTGCGTTGAAATATAATTCAATTCCGATTTTTACGGTCTAAGGCGGCATCGCTCCGGCGCGCTATGGCGGTAAAAACGAGCCGAAATATTACCATCGGCTAAGGGCTGGGCTGGAAACGTCCCTGCCTTCCGTGCTTGAAAAGGAGAAGAATTATGAAAAGAATCCTCAGTATCCTACTATCCCTTGCGCTGGTGTTCACCCTATTTGCAGGTTGTGCGAAAAAGGATGCGGACACCAAAACAACGGCAGCGCCCGAGACTACCGCAGTAGTCAAAACTCCGGCAATTAAAGTCCTCCGCTGCTCCACCACCACCTCCGTGAACGACTCCGGGCTGATGAGCTATCTTGAGCCTTTATTCGAAGCAGAAACGGGCTACGACCTGCAAATCACCTCCAACGGTACCGGTGCCGCCATCAAACTCGGAGAAAGCGGCGATGCGGATGTTCTGTTGGTGCATGCAAAAGCATCCGAAGAAGAGTTTGTTGCAGCGGGTTTCGGCCTTGAACGCAAACCTTTTATGTACAATTTCTTCGTGATTGCCGGGCCTGACGCGGACCCCGCCGGTGTTAAGGGAAGCGCAACTGCCGCAGATGCGTTTAAGAAAATCGCTGAAGCCAAAAGCGAATTCATCTCTCGCGCAGACGAAAGTGGCACCCATAAGGCAGAACTCAAAATATGGAAAGCCGCAGATCTTGCCCCAGCCGCCGATACCGACAAATGGTACATTGGTGCAGGCAAGGGCATGGGCGACTGTTTGACAATGGCAAACGAAAAAAAGGCCTACGTGATGACGGACAAGGCAACCTTTTTATCCATGAAATCGAACCTTGACCTTTCAATCGTGCTGGGTGAAAGCGACGACATGAAGAACACCTATTCTATTATCGCCTGCAACCCGGAAAAGAACACAGGGCTGAATGCCGAAGGCGCACAAACCTTTATCGACTGGATGACCAAGCAGGAAACCCTTGACAAAATCGCAGCGTTTGGTGTTGACAAGTACGAAGCACCATTGTTTTTCGTCATAAAATAGTTTAACGTATGTAATTTACGGGTATGCCTATCAAATCGACAGGCATACCCGTAAAAGCAAGGAAGATTATGAACGCTTTTAAACAGGCCATGAGCCTTGTGTTTTCGCTTGATAAAGAATTGTGGCATATCATCGGCGTAACGCTCCGTATGTCGCTAAGCAGCACCGCAATATCCTGCATTATCGGCATCCCTCTGGGTGTGTTTTTAGGCAGCAGCCGTCGTTTTAGAGGCAAAGCGCTGCTCATGCGTATCTTACACACGCTGATGGGTCTGCCGCCTGTCGTCGCGGGACTCCTTGTATTCCTGTTGCTTTCCCATAGCGGTCCGCTGGGGTCGTTAAAACTACTTTTCAGCGTGGAGGCCATGGTCATCGCGCAGTGTGTGTTAATCATCCCGATTGTCATCGGGCTTTGCGCCTCGGTTATAGGCATCAACGCGCCCCGCCTTTTGGAAACCGCAAACGGTTTAAGACTGCCGCGTACCAGCAAAACAAAATTGCTGCTCATCGAAAATAAGGTTCCGCTGGTTTCCGTTGTGCTGACAGGTTTTGGTAGGGCTATATCCGAAGTCGGCGCTGTAAGCCTTGTGGGTGGCAACATCCAGTTTAAAACACGCGTGATGACAACCGCCATCATGTTGGAAACCAATAAGGGCAATTTTGAGTTTGCTATAGCCCTTGGCTTTCTTCTGATTATGATTGCGTTTATCATCAACTTTGCGGCATCCTTTTTGAAAGGAAATAGCTATGATTACTATTAACGCCATTAAAAAGTATGCCGGCAAAAGATGTATTGTCAATATCCCGCATTTAACCATTAAAGAAAATGAATGCGTTGCCCTGATCGGCGCGAATGGCAGCGGAAAAACGACCTTACTGCGCATCATCGCCGGTACAATCGAGGCGGACGAGGGCAAAGTAACAATCGATTCACCGGGTATTCACCCCTACTACATGCCGCAAATAAGTTTCGGTTTTGCCATGAGTGTGCTGAACAACCTTAAAACCGTTTTGCCCAAAGACATGAGCAAGGACGAAAAACAAAAAGCCATCAGCGATGTTTTAAAACTGCTTGACTTGGAACCGCTTGCCAAAAAAGTCGGCAGTAAGCTTTCCGGCGGCGAAACACAGCGCATGGCACTTGCCCGCCTGCTGATAACCCCGAAAAAGCTTTTGTTACTCGATGAACCTTCCAGCGCAGCGGATATTAAAGGCATTGATTTAATTGAAACGGCTCTGATCGAATTCTGTAAAAAAAATGAAACCACCCTGGTGATGGCCACCCATTCGCCCAAGCAGGCGCTGAATATTGCCACGAGAGTTATTCTGCTGCAAGGCGGTGAAATTGCGGAAAGCGGTGCGCCCGAGGAGTTGCTCAAAAACCCGCAAACCGAATGGGGCAAGCAGTTTATGGAGCATTGGCGGGTGTAGGTTTTTGGAGAAGCGTGACTTCGTCACGGGAAGCGATGGGGTCGAAGTGGCGTTTGTAAATTGGTCTTAAACGAGAACTTGCAAGGGAGCAAAAAATGTTACATGTAAAATCTTTGGAAGAGGCACTCCATATTTGTAAAACTACATTTGAACATAAGAGCACCGCTGCCGAAATCGTTTCTATCGAAGATGCTTTGGGTAGGGTGCTTTTTGAGGATATTTACGCGTATGAATTTGTCCCCGGCTTTGACCGCACCACGGTGGACGGCCTTGCCGTTATTGCCGCAGACACCTTCGGCTGTAGCGACACGATGCCCGCTCAGTTAACCTTCAAGGGCGAAATACGCATGGGGGAACAAATGTCCGCACCCATTATCCCCGGCGAATGTGCCGGTATTTCCACCGGTGGCATGCTACCCCAAGGCGCCGATGCTGCCGTCATGGTAGAGTACACCGAGGATTACGACGACGGGATGCGTTATGTGTTCAAACCCGTGAGCGTAAAAGAAAACGTCGTCAAAAAAGGCGACGATGTCTACCCCGGCAAACTCGTTTTGAGCCGTTCCACCCGCCTTGCCCCAAAGGACATCGGCGCACTCGCCGCCATCGGCAAAACACAAATCTCCGTGTACAAGCGCCCCATTGTCGGCATCCTTTCAACCGGTGATGAAATCGTTGATATAGAGGAAAAACCCAAAGGTGCAAAGATGCGCGACGTCAACACCCACCTGCTTTTTTCCGCCATCAAAGCCTGCGGCGGCCAACCGCTGGCCCTGGGCATCTTTAAAGATGATAAAACCGTCCTATCAAATGCGGTCAAAAACGCCTTGCCCCAATGCGACATCCTACTCATTTCCGGTGGCTCTTCCGCCGGCGAAAAAGATTTGACCGTTAAAATAATCGGCGACCAAGGCAAAGTCTTTTTACACGGCATCGCCATAAAACCCGGCAAGCCAACCATTATAGGCGCCATCAAGGACAAGCCCGTTTTCGGCCTACCGGGCCACCCCGTTTCGGCCTACTTCATCTTCCACTTGATCGTACGCCAGGTCATCTGCTCACTAAATAATACAAGCCCTGTGCAATATTCAAGGCAAGGTGTTTTGGGGGCAAACATTCCGTCCAACCACGGTCGAGAGGAATATTTGCCGGTCAGATTTGCACAACAAGCAGACGGAACCGTTCTGCCTATACCTTTGAAGTCGGGGCTTATCACACTGTTAAGTGAAGCAGATGGATTTATTAGAATTGACCGCGATTGCGAGGGGCTGAGGAAGGG
>JAAYFA010000015.1 GCA_012728445.1 Clostridiales bacterium
ATTATAAGCCACCGAAAAGCGTCTATATTTGGCTATTAAATAAACCGCCATTATTTGACGGACTTATTTCTTTAGGTTGATGCATTATCGCAAGCAATTTTTTCGGCAAGGTCATGCAGATTTATCCATCTTTCCATTTTCTTTTCCAATTGTTCTTCCAGTTCTGCCTTTTTCGCTATGCTGTCTTGCAACTTGACGTAATCACTTGCTTGGTCAAGGATTTGCTTTTCGAGTCCACTCAGTCGACTTTCTAGCTCCGCAATTTCAGCATCAATACTTTCAAATTCGCGTTGTTCGTTAAAGGTAAACTTTAGTTTTTTGTTCGCATTGGTTTTCCTAACCGGTTTCGGTTTAAAATCGGCAGCTTCCTTCTGCTGTTCTTCTTCTCCAATTCCTGCGAGATAATCCGAATACCCACCAAGACATTTGTGGATTATACCATTACCTTGGAACTCGAAGATGGTATCAACTACCTTGTCTAAAAAGTACCGGTCATGGGACACTGCAATCACCGCGCCATTGAAATTCTCCAGATATTCTTCAAGGATTGTCAGTGTTTGAATATCAAGGTCATTTGTCGGTTCATCCAAAAGCAGAATATTCGGCGCTTCCATAATAATACTCAGCAAGTATAGTCGCCTGCGCTCCCCACCCGAAAGTTTGCTGATGGTATTCCACTGCAGGTCAGCAGAAAACAAGAATCTTTCAAGCATTTGTGTAGCGGATAAAAGACCATCTTGCGTATTTATTTCGCCCGAAATATTCTTGATGTAATCAATAACCCTCATAGACAAGTCCATTTCTTGGCTATCTTGCGTAAAATACCCAAGCTTAACTGTTTCGCCGAATACTACCGTGCCGCTGTCCGGTTCAAGATTGCCGCTGATCAAATTGAGCAAAGTTGATTTACCGCAGCCGTTTTTGCCGACAATGCCAATGCGGGCATTGCGTGAAATGATGTGATCGAAGTTGATGATGAGCGGCACACCGTCGTAACTTTTTGAAACGCCGTTTATCTCCACTGTCTTTTTACCAAGCCTTGTAGACATGGAGCTGATTGCAAGTTTATCGGCTGTTTCAACATTGTTGACTTTTTCGCTTAAATCTTCAAAACGTGCAATTCTTTCTTTGCTTTTAGTGCCTCGAGCTCTGACACCGCGCTGCATCCATTCCAATTCTTTCCTCAATATGCTTCGATTTTTCCGCTCGGTGCCAAGTTCTATATCTTCACGCAACGCTTTCATTTCGAGGTATTTTGAATAGTTCGCCTGATAGGTGTATAGGTTGCCGTCATCTAACTCTACTATTTTATTGGTTACTCTTTCCAAAAAATAACGGTCATGCGTAACCATAACGATGGCGCCGCTGTATTTAATCAGGTACCCTTCAAGCCACGTTACCATCTCATTATCCAAATGATTGGTTGGTTCGTCCAGAATCAAAATCTCACAAGGCTTTATAAGCGCCGTGGCAATTGCGACACGTTTTCTTTGTCCACCGGACAAATCGCTGACGGATTTATCAAATTCCGTTATTCCTAGTTTTGTTAAAATGGTTTTTGCTTCATATTCGTTTACGTCCTTAAACTCCGACGTTGCGCCTAAAAATACATGCTCTAAAATTGTTGCCTTTTCTTCCCAAACCGGATTTTGCGGCAAATATTCTCTACGCACACCCGGATTTTTTGAAATTGTTCCGCTATCCGGTTCTTCCAGTTGTGCAATAATCTTCAATAAGGTGGACTTACCGGTTCCATTCACACCGATAACGCCGATTTTGTCCCCTTCTACGATATAGAGGGAGACGCCGTTCAGTAGCAGTTTTTCGCTGTAACTTTTTGTAATTTTTTCCGCAGAAAGCAGCATAGGTATTCAGACCTCACAATTAAATAAAATCCGTTTATCGGATTACGATTTGTTGTATATACAAAATGCAAGGTTTTTAGATCAAATCGTCAAAACCTTGCACACTCTTTCGAAATTCTCCGATAATCGGATTCGGATACTTATTAGTACTATTTACTTTTGTAGTCAAGATGTTTAACATCAAAATCAATATCAATCGGCGTAATCTCGGACCTTGTGCATCTAGCAATTTCCCGCAGGCGAATTGAGTCCGAAATGCTCGCAATAAAGCTAAACGAAACGCCATGTTTTTTTGCGCGGCCTGTTCTGCCGATGCGATGAACATAATATTCGTTCTCGGCAGGAATGTCACAGTTAAACACCACATCAACATCGTCGATATCAAGCCCTCGGGACGCAATATCCGTCGCTACAAGAATACGAAGGCCGCCGTCACGGAATGTGTTTAAAACCTTCTCCCGCAAAGTCTGCCTGAAGTCGCCATGGATACAGTCCACCGAATAGCCTTTGTAACTAAGCATTTTAGTAATACGTTCAACCCTGCTTTTTGTATTGCAAAAAACAAGCGCGCGCTCATAATCTTCAGCATCCATAATATGGGCTATCGCTTTCGATTTTTCCATTTCAGAGATTTTCATGCTGTACTGTAAAATATCCGGCTTGCTTTCCACATCTTCTTGTACGATTATTTCCACAGCGTCGCGCTGATACTTCCAACCGATTGTCGTTACATCTGTTGACAGCGTGGCGGAATACAAGGCTAGGTTTTGGCGCTTGGGCATCATATCCAGAATTCTCGTGACATCTTTAAAAAAGCCCATATCTACCATTCTGTCTGCTTCGTCAAGCACAACCGTCTCTACCCAGTCCAGGTTTATCGTTCTGCGGCCAATATGGTCAAGCAGTCTGCCCGGCGTTGCGACAACAATCTGCGGGTTTCTGCGAAGCGATTTAAACTGTACGGCAATATGCTGACCGCCATAGATACACACGACCTTGATGCCCGGTTTAAACTTACAGATGTCTTCCATTTCAGAACTGATTTGAATAGCAAGCTCCCGCGTAGGGGCAAGTATCAAGGCTTGCACATGGTTATTTGTAATATCAATGTGCTCAACAATGGGTATGCCAAAGGCATACGTTTTCCCCGTGCCGGTTGGCGCCTTCGCAATAACATCTCGCCACTCAAGCATTGGTGGAATTGTTTGCGCTTGAACCTGCGTTGGTTTGTCAAAATTCTTTTGCTTGATTACATCAATAATTTCTTGTGATATGTTAAGTTGTTCGAAAGTTAAATCTTCCATTTAGTTACCTGTTCACCGGTGTTAACACCTGCGCCTTTGTCATTTTTCTTAAACGTTTATATTTTAATAGTCTTTCTCGTTTTTCAGTCGTTCGTTTCCAGCGTTTTTTTAAACGCAAGATAGTCATCAAAATCGCAGCTTCTGTCGATGAAAGAATCATCGGTGATTTCAATAATCCTGTTTGCAATTGTCTGGATGAATTGATGGTCGTGCGACGAGAAAAGAACCACACTTTTAAAATCAATCAGCCCATTGTTGACCGCGGTGATGGACTCCAAATCCAAATGATTTGTCGGGTGGTCAATAACCAGCACGTTTGCGCCGAACATCATCATGCGTGAAAACATGCATCGAACTCTTTCGCCACCGGAAAGAACACGTACGGGTTTAAGAACCTCATCCCCTGAAAAGAGCATCCGGCCCAAAAAACCGCGTATATATATTTCCGAATTTTCCTTGGCGTAGGGCGCAACCCATTGAAGCAGATTGTCGTTGCAACCATCAAAAAACGAGTTATTGTCTTTTGGAAAATAGCTTTGTGACGTACTTACGCCCCATTTAAAGGTCCCTGAGTCGGGTTCAATTTCTTCCATGAGTATTTTAAAAAGCGTTGTTATTGCCGTCTCATTTTCGCCGACAAAAGCGATCTTGTCATTTCTGTTGACTCTGAACGAAACATTATTCAATAGTTTGACGCCATTGATTGTTTTGCTGATGCCTTCAACGCTTAATATTTCCTTGCCGGGCTCTCTGTCCATCACAAAACCAATGAAAGGGTACCTACGCGAAGATGCCGGCATGTCATCCAAATCTAGTTTATCCAGCAATTTTTTTCGAGAAGTCGCCTGTCTCGCTTTCGACTTGTTGGCCGAGAATCTATCAATAAAGCTTTGCAGTTCTTTTGCCTTGTCTTCGTTTTTCTTGTTCTGGTCGCGTTTCAACTTCTGCATCAACTGGCTTGATTCATACCAAAACTCGTAGTTTCCTACATATTGTTGGATTTTCGAGTAATCAATATCAACAATAGCTGTACACACAGTATTTAAGAAGTGCCTGTCATGCGATACAACGATTACAGTGCCGGGGAAATCCATCAAGAAATCTTCCAGCCATTCAATCGAAATCATGTCGAGACCATTCGTAGGCTCATCTAAAAGAATAACGTCGGGCGAACCAAAAAGCGCTTGTGCGAGCAAGACCTTAACCTTTTGCTTGCCATCGAGATCTTTCATTAAAGCAGAATGATATTTGTTTTTGATGCCAAGCCCTTTAAGAATCTTTGATGCTTCCGACTCGGCCTCCCAGCCGTTCATTTCTGCAAACTCATCTTCAAGTGTGACCGCAAGGATACCGTCTTCGTCGGTAAAATCTTCCTTTTCATACAAAGCATCTTTCTGAATCATCACTTCATACAAGCGCGCGTTACCCATTATGACGGTATGCATTACACTGTGTTCATCGAACGCATTATGATCCTGTTTGAGAACGGACATACGGGTTTCGGGTGGGATAATTACTTCGCCCGAAGAGGATTCGATCTCACCGGAAAGAATTTTCAGGAAAGTGGATTTTCCGGAACCGTTGGCGCCTATTATTCCATAGCAGTTACCGGGTGTGAACTTTAGATTGACACGTGAAAATAATGTTGTCCCGCCAAAAACCAGACTTAAATCAATTACTGTTATCATTTTTCCTCCAAGATTATTGCAAATCTAACATAAGTATTACTATTTTATCATATTTTGTCGGGTTTTGATATGGTAATAAGAAAACGATAAATCGGTTAAATCGCAGATATTTTGTTGGTATAAACTAAAAGAAGGGCTAAATCGACTGTCGACTCTACAATTTCGATAAAACACGTGTGTTATTTGGCACTATTATACGCTGCAAACATTTGGCATTCCAGTGCCGCTTTTTGTGCCTGAATGCCGTCTTGCGTGGTCACGACCGCTTTGTATTTCGGGTCTGAAAAATACTTCAGAGGGTCCGACACATATGTTTCCTCAGGATATATGATCTCGACATCGTGTTGTTCTTTAGTATCCGAGTAAAGCGTTACTTTGTTGTTTTGCGGGTCAGCAATGATTTGTCCCTTTGTACCATGAATAATAAACTTCATTTCACCGTGATGCGGATATTTTTCCGGCGTCAGCCATGATTCGAGGATAAATACAATGCAGCCGTTTTCCAGCCTGAGCATGGCTTCACCGTTATCATCAAAATCGTCAAACTCGGTAAACCGCTTGTTAGAAACGGATGCGGCAAGTATTTCTCGCACCTCGCTGCCGCATAGCCATACCGCCAAATCAATATCATGAACGCCAAGATCGTTGATAATACCGCCGTATTGCTTGCTGTCAAACATCCAAGCAGGTCTCCCCTGAGGGCTTAGCCTGTGTGGGCGCATATTGATAATATTGACAACCTGCCCGATCTCTCCTGCATCAATCAATTTTTTGGCTGTAACCAAAACAGGGTTATAGCGTTCACTGAGCATCAGGTACAGTTTTACGTTTTTATTTTTTTCCAAAACATCTGTGATTCTGTTTAGGTCGTCCATTGTCGTTACCAGCGGTTTGTCGGAAATAATATTTAAACCGGCATCGACAGCCTTCACGATAATATCTGCTTTGCCGGAATTGATTGCCGCCGTAAGTAAAGTGTTTGCACCCGATTTCCTTAACAACTCGTCTAAATCGTTGTAAACAGGCGCCCTGAACAGTTCCGACGCTTCCTGTGCGCTTGCAGGATTCTCATCGTCGTAAAAACCGGTTACCGACACACCTGCATGTTTTATAGCCGAACCAAGGAATCCGATTCCATGCCCGTGCGCAAGTCCCGCCATAGCAATTTTAATTTCCATTTCCGGCCTCCGTTAACATTTGTTTTAAAGGTTTTCTTTGCTCTTTTTTGAGTCCCTAGCCTCTATTTTAGCCAATAATTTTGAAATCCTCGGTCTGTTGTATCTTTGTGCGATTATACAAGGCAGATTTGCAACCAAAGCATAAAGTAACATAACCGGTATGACAAACGAAGGTGCTATAAAACCGATGATCCAAAAGGGCAATATCAATAACCAATGCACCAGCTCCGCTCGGCAGGATTCCGTATTGAATTTGCGCAAATTTTCTTTTGATGTCACATCAATATGTCTCTTCTTAAATCCACTTTTTACAACGGCTCCGCCATCAGGCAAAAAACGCTTCCATTTTTTAACTTTGAATGCTCGATTATAAAACTCGCCGTCTTTTTCCCATTCGTATGTTTTAAAAAACCCGGACGAAGCGGACAGCCACTTGTCGCTTATTTGCAGACAAAAAAGCGGAACAATTAATTGTATCGCTGTCCATAGGAGTATGATCGCGAAGATATTCTTAAGCGCCGATGAAAAATAGATTATTTGCATATTATCCCCCAGGTTATATTTTTCTGCCCTTCCAACGGACTTTTATTCGGAACACCTTTTTACCTGTTGAGACAAGGAATATCGAGAGG